>NZ_PJJT01000035.1:0-5496 GCF_002929615.1 Cryobacterium sp. M91
GACGGCCCGCCAAGCTGTACCGTCGTGCGGTCAACGAAATCGCCGTGTCCGTTCCGGACCGGCACTACGCTCTGGCCGGAGAGCTGTTGATTTCTGCCATCGAGCAATCTGATCGCACCGGGAAGCCCGCCCAGGAGTCGCTCGCTCGGGTGTCCGAAGAACACGGTCGTGCATTGGGTACGAGTGCCGGCTCATTGGATGCGGTGCTGCAGTCAACCGGATATGAGCCTGTGGATGATGGTGATGGCGGACTGCTTCTTCACAACTGCCCATTCCACCAGCTGGCGAAGGGCCACACCGAGACCATCTGCGCGGCCAACCTCGCCCTACTGGAAGGGGTCGCGGAGGGTGCGGGGGAGCGCGCGCGCAAGGTTCAATTCGCGCCAAAAGACGGATATTGTTNTCAATTCGCGCCAAAAGACGGATATTGTTGCGTGCGTATCGTCCGGACTGCCGAGTAGGCGGAACGCTTTGTCCATCTCTCGGTGCGGTTGAGGTTGGTGTCGTTCTGGTGAGCACGTTCAACCGCGCAATCCACAGGCACCTCTGACTTGATCAACCGGTCGAAAAAAACTTGTCGAGAGAGGGCAGCCCGAAGCCGATAACGGCAGTCAGTGCGAGCGCTGAGAGAGGCTGGCAGTACTTGGACGATTTCGCCGCGATCTCACAAGTGGCGGCTTGGCCGGTGTCCGGAATTGGCGAGAGCCCACTGCATTAGCGGTGAGCCCTCCCTCATCACAATAACCGACGTCCCTAACAACGCCATCCAAAAGCGATTCAAACGAGTTGCTACCGGGGACTGAGCCCGGAGTTGACTAGGCCGATTGCAGGCCAGCGGTGGGCTTAGCGTGCACGGCCCTGAATGGCTGGGAGTTATCGACGAGTTCAATGATAGTTACGAAAAAGCCCCGACTACGCTGCGCCTGGGGGAGGCGAGGAATCTGTCGGGACTCATTCGTTTGAAGTGGGGGACTCCGTTTCGAACAGTACGGGTATGGGCTGAATGCTGGCTGGACAAGCCCTGTGTTTGGCAAAGCAAACAGGCGCATCCCGTGGGATACAATGACATTGGGTCTCTCTCTCATCTCGCAGACTTAGTCCGATCGAAGAGCGGTCGAGGCCGCCTGGTTGTGAAGACGACTCATTTCACGGCGTCGTTTTGTATTCGGAAGTGAAGTCCCGATGTGATTGTGCTTTGGTGAACATTCTCTTTCGTGAGCTGTCTTTTCAACGGGATCAATCGCCCTTCCGGGTCAATACAGCTCAGCGCGGTCTTTGGGTTGATGGTCATATCATCAAGAGAGACCTCAAACAGGTCACGACGTTTGTTGAAACCCGCTCAACCGCGACGGTGGCTGATGCAATGACGCCATATTTTTTGCTTTATCCGCGTACCACGGAAGGACACCATGCACGCCTCCGAGACACTTCGCACGAACTTGCAGTCCGTTCTTGTCGACCTGATTGCGCTGCATTTGCAGGGCAAGCAGGCGCACTGGAACATCGTCGGACCGAATTTTCGTGACCTGCACCTACAGCTCGACGAAATCGTCGGGGATGTGCGTGAGTTCTCTGATCAATTAGCCGAACGCTTGCGCGCCCTCAACGCGCAGCCCGACGGACGCATCGAAACCGTCGCCGCAACCACGCACTTGCCGAGCTTTCCCGCCGGCGAGGTAATCACCACCGACGCGATCAACCTCATCACGCAACGCCTAAACCTCACGGTGGAGAACATGCGGGCCGTGCATGATGACGTCGACGAGGAAGATCCCACCAGCGCCGATATTCTCCACCTTTTCATTGAGAAGTTGGAGCAGTACGCCTGGATGGTCAGCGCTGAGAATCAGCGGCCGCAATCGGCGGCGCAGAACCACGCCTAAGCCCAGGCTTCGACAGGTTCAATTGCCACGAGTTGATCCGTGTTGTGTCCGAGGACGGCGACTTTCAGGAGCGTCCTTGATGTGTCATTCTTCGCGTAGGCATCAAAAACGGCTGCTGCAGGGTCCGCGAGGTCGCTCTGAATGGGTGATGCGGCGTGAACTCGTGTGCTCAGGACGCCGTCCAGTCAGGCTCTCGCTGCTCGCAAAGCAACAATGACGTTCTTCATCGCCGTGCGCGCCTGCGGTCATGTCCCATTGTGTGGTGTTGTTTCCCTGCTTTGAGCGTTGCTTCGTCAACGCGAGGAGCCATCGTGGGATGGTCAGTGAGTACCGACGAAAGCAACTCACGAAGGACATCACACGACCCTTCTATGGTTGAAGTCAAGCAGTAAGGGTCGCCAGTGAGCGATAGAGGCTGCGGGCGATGAATCGTTTGAGGCAGCGGTGGATCTCTCGCCGGGTCTTGCCTTCGGCGGTTCTTCTGTCAACGTAGCTTTTCGTCGTGGGGTCGGTGATCATGCGGCAGCGGGCAATGATGTGGAGCGCTCGGTTCAGTTGACGGTCGCCGTGGCGGTTGAGGCGATGCCGGGTCGTATTTCCCGATGATGCCGGAATTGGGCTAACGCCAGCCAACGCCGCGAAGGCGGCTTCCGAGCGCACTCTGCCTTGGTGGGAATAAGCGGTCAGGATGATAGCGGCCGTGAATGGTCCGACACCGGGGATGTCCTGGATGCCTGGAGCGAGTTCGTCGACGTGCTTTGACAGGGCCGCGTGATTCGTTTCCAACTCGCGAGTGCGCTGGTGGATCGCGGAGGCGAGCCTGCGGGCTTCAGATCGGGCGACGGCAGCGGCAGTGTCATCGCTGGAGCGATCGCGCCATGCGGCGATGATGTCGACTTGAGTGTTGGTCAGGGGTGCGCGGGCGTCGAGGCCCAGGTTGATTATCCGCAGGAGCGCGTTGAGCGCGTTGCGGTCGCTGGTGCGTTGGGAATCGATACTGTGTCTCGCGACGAGCAGAACTCGAAGGGCGCTGCGAAGCCCGTCGGCGCGCGGCAGAATCAGCGCGGTCGCATCGGTGCCAAGCGCGGTGCGGGCGGCAGCCACGGCATCGATTTGGTCGGTTTTACCGTGACCATCCCGGGCCTGCCGTTTGGGTGGTTTGACCTCGCAGACGCGAATCCCCGCGGTGGTGAGAGCGCGAGTCACGGTTGCTCCGTAGGAGCCGGTGCCCTCGACAGCGGCAAGCTGTTGCCCATCCGAGCGTCGCTCAATCCATGCGATCGCGCGGGCGGTGCCAGCGTCGGTGGTGGGAAACGAAGCGGTGTCAATGACTGCGCCAGTAGCGGCAGCAACGACTGCGTAGGTGTGCGTTTTGGCGTGGGTATCCACGCCGATGACGTATTTGTATGTGTCAGCCACGGTGCTCACGAAGTGTCTTCTTCCGGTAAATGGTTCGTTATCCGGGCCTGGGAGAATTGTCGCGAGGCAGATCTCTAATGAGTCACACCCCCGCCGGAGCGTGGGTGGACAACCTTCTATGAAGCCATCGAAACGGGTCAGGCCGGCACCGACCTAGCCCAGCGGACAGGTCGTGTGAAAGCCACCGCTTTCGCGGGACAGATGGCTCTTGAGTCACGTTGGGAAAGGCCGATACCAGCTTGCCAGCCAGCCCCAGGCCAGCTACTAACCATTAGAGATGGCTCTAAACCAGTCTGCCCTGCCCACCCTGCTGGGAGAACTCAAACTCACCAATGTCACCGACCGCATCCGTGTCGCGACCGAAACGTTGTATCAAGAACTAATCGATGCGGAAGCGACCGCATTCATCGGCGCTGCCCCGTTCGAACGCTCCGGCGACCGCACCACGTATCGCAACGGCACCCGGCCACGGACCTTAAGCACGACGGCCGGGGACCTCGATCTGAAGATCCCAAAGCTGCGCGCCGGGTCGTTCTTCCCCGCCCTGCTCGAGCGCCGCCGCCGCGTCGACCAGGCCCTGTTCGCCGTTGTGATGGAGGCCCGATGTCCACGGCGTCTCCACCCCCAAGGTCGACGACTTGGTCAAGGCGCTCGGCGCTGATACGGGGATATCCAAATCGGAAGTGTCCCGGATCTGCGCCGGCCTCGCGCGGAAGTGGCCGAGTTCCGCGACCGCCCCCTGGCCGCGCAGGACTTCCCCTACGTGTTCCTCGACGCGACCTACTGCAAAGCCCGCGTCGGGCACTGTCTCGCCCCGGGTTTGATGGAGGTTCTTGATCACCCGAAAAGGTTGAGAATCATGCCAGCAATGAAGAAATATCCGCCGGAGTTGAAGGAACGAGCGGTGCGCCTACTGCTTGCCGCCCGCGGGGATGTCGGCGGTGCCCGCGGGGCTTCAAGTCGCATCGGCCAGCAACTCGGTATCCCGGCCGACACGCTGCGGAAGTGGCTGCTGCGCGCCGGTATCGATACCGGCGCTCGCCCGGACACCACGACGGAGGATGCCGCACGGTTGCTCGAGCTTGAGCGAGAGAACCGTGAGTTACGGAGGGCGAATGCCATCCTGCGCAGCGCGTCGGCTTTCTTCGCGGCGGAGCTCGACCGCCCCTCCATCAGATGATCAGGTTCATCGACGAGAACAAGCACGACTTCGGGGTCGAGCCGATCTGTAAGGAAATGCAGATCGCCCCGTCGACGTACTACGCGGCCACCAGCAGGCCGCCCTCGAAACGATCGAAAACGGATGGGGAGACCGTGGTGAAGATCACAGACGTGCACAAGAAGAACTACGGCGTTTACGGCGCGCGGAAGGTCCACGCCCAACTCAAACGCGATGGCCACCCCGTCGCCCGCTGCACGGTCGAACGGCTCATGCGCCGTGAGGGGCTGCGCGGCATCACCCGATCAAGGAGTCCACGGACCACGATTCCTGGCCCGCTCAGCGACCGCCCGGAAGACCTGGTGCGGCGGGCGTTCACCGCGCCAGCGCCGAACTGCCTGTGGGTGGCGGACATCACCTACATCAGAACATTCTCGGGCTGGGTTTACGCGGCCATCGTCGTCCGCGTGCCCAACGCTCGAGCGCTTCGCTCACACCCCGACGGTGCTCGAGTAGGGAGATGGAGGCGCTTCGCCGAAGGCCGACGATGATGGCTCATCATCGGTCGGGTCGTCGCGCCCGCCCTATGTCGGCTCGTCGCCGACCGTCGAGTTGCCGTCGCTCGGCACGCTCACGGCGGGCGCGCCTGCCGTCTCCTCGCGCCTGCCCTCCTGGGCTTCGAACTCCGAGTTCCCGCGGTCCTCCGCCGCGGAGCGGTCCGACTTCGGCGGGACGACCTCCTCCGTGGTGTTCGAGGCCATCTGACCATCCGCAGTAGGCATCACCTGATCGTTCATCAGACCGTCGGAGTCGTTGGGCTGGCTGCCCTCGGGGCCGAACATCGCCATCAGAGCAGCGCGTGCCCGGGGGAGCTCCCGGTGCCGCTGGTCTGCGGCACCGAGTGGGCGTCCGGCTCGTCTGGCGCCGCCGCGGGCGCAGTTTCGAGCGGTGCGGCTCCCGAGCCGGGAGTCGGCCGAGGGGCGTCCGACGCCGCGGGCGACGGAGATGCCGGAGATGCCGACGACGGCGCGGCGC
>NZ_PJJT01000067.1:0-34924 GCF_002929615.1 Cryobacterium sp. M91
GAGCGGACGGGAGCAAGCGACGGCCAGGTGCTCAGTCCTTGCCCGCAGGAACCGGGCGACATCCGCTCGATTGGTGAGAAGCAGGCCGGCATCCTCCGCGCGGTGTTCGAAGCGGCCGATCGACAGCCGGGAACCCCGACGATGGGCGGCGCGGCACCAACGGTGCTGGTGCACATCCACATCGACGACCTCCTCGCCGGGCGCGGCGCCGGCTGGATCGACGGCATCAACGGCCCCCTCAGCGTCAAACAAGTCGAAGAACTCGTCTGCGCCGGCGGCTATCAGCCCGTGTTGTTCGGCCACCAGGGTCAGGTTGTGCACCTCGGCACCACCAACCGATTCTTCACCAACAGCCAACGCCGAGCATTAGCGGCCCGTGATGGTGGCTGTGTCATCCCCGGCTGCACCGTGCCACCCCACCTCACGCAGGCTCACCACGTTATTCCCTGGAATAAGGGCGGTCTGACAAATATCGACAACGCCGTTCTCATCTGCAACGCCGCGCATGCCAGCATCGAAACGTCCGGATGGAACATCGACATGCGACACGGACGCCCCTGGGTCCGCGGACCNCCGGTCGCGGTGTCCACCAGTGCCTGGCAGGTGCTACTGGGCGAGAGCCAGGGCGCTGGGATCCAGAAGCACGTAGATCATCCCGGTGATAGCCAGCTCCGTGGTGTCTGTTCCCTGGGGGGCCTCGGTCACCAACGTGGAAATGGACACGGTTCGCTCGCCATGCTGCAGACCGGCAACGAAGTCAAAGAGATTACTCTGGGCTCCCTGAACCGACATAGTGATGGGAAGCGCGAGGTAGGCGCCGTCGCTAAACGAGTTCGCCGCGGCGTTGGCTGAGTCGGCAGAGTCCGCATCCGGCACTGGCATCCCTGGTGGCGGCACAGCGTCGTCACCAGCGTCACCAGCGTCACCAGCACCAGCACCAGCACCAGCCGACAGCGCGGCCCCCGCTACTTGTTTATATGCCACCGCGTCGCCGAGGGTCAACGACTCAAGGATCACATTGTTCTGATGAGCGATGACTTCGAGCTGCCCGACGAATGCCGGAATCGCCGCGTCGGGCGGGACAGCCGTCTGCAGCGTGCCCAGATAGGTGCGGAATTCGGCGATGCCGTCAAAGTCGTGTTGCAAGCTCTCGAGGGCGATCTCATACTCGGCGTTCTGCGCGTCCACGACCTCGCGGTGGGCGGTTAAGGCTCGCACCTCCTCGAGCTTCGGCGCAATCCCCAGGAGCCCGCCCAGAACTACGGCGGCGCTCACGGTAGACGCCATCACTGCACCGAATAGTCGATTTCGATTCATGATCAGTTTCCCCCGCCTACGCGATTCGCACGGGCATCCGCATTGATGTTGATTTCAATGTCCACGACGTAGGTACCCGATTCTGAGCGCGTGATCGAACCGAGGCTGGCATCAGCAAACCCGGGCAGCATCTTCAGATTCGTCAGCCATTGCGGTACGGCCGGCAATGATGGACTGGTCAGGCTGAGGGTGAGAGTGGCCACGCGGGGGTTGTGCAGGGCAACGGTGCTTTGGGCGTAGTCCTCCCACGGCGAGCCGGAGTCAATCGTCACCGCATCGATGGTGACCACGCTGGGCAAAATTACGCGCACTTCAGCCAGGTAGGCTCGCCAGTCGATTTCGGTTTTGGTTCCGACCGTTCGTGCGGCCGCCGTCAGGTCGATCTGTGCCTGAACACTCCGCACCTGCGAATACTTGGCAGATTCCAGAAGCAACTCGTTGGTGCGCGCCTCAGCGTGCGCGAGATCGGCTTGGGCAACCCCGGCTTGCACGGAGACCGCCCCGATCGATGCCGCCATGAAGAAGACGACTCCAGCGGATGCGGCCAGAATGATGCGGCGCAGCATTTTGCCCTTGCGTTTGGCCTTAAGTTCAAGGGGCAGCAGGTTGGCTCGAGGCTCGCCGCCGTAAACCAGCTCCCGCCGGTTGCTGCGGTGCTTCATGCTTTGCTCCCCAGGGCCAGCCCGAGAGCTGCAACGAAAGTGCACTCCGATTCTTGCAATGCGGCCCGATCCACATCGGGCCCCAATTCCAGACCTCCGAAGGGCTGAGCCGTCAGCACCGGAAAGCCGGTGACTTCGCGCAGAGCGGTTGGAAACCCACCGAGCCGAGCTCCACCGCCCATGAGCACGATGTGATCGATCGGCAGCTCCGGCCAATTGTTGGTGAAGTACTGCACCGTATTGCGCAGGCTTTCGAGCAATTCGGCCGTGACCTCGCGGATGACCGTGGCAGCGATCGCGTCGTGCGGTGCCACCACGTCCGTCAGACCGAGCTTCATTTTGAGCACTTCAGCTGCCTCCTCGTCAATACCGAGGCGCGCACGCAATGCCTTGGTCAGCTGGTTGCCGCCCGAGGGAATGACCCGCACAAACTGCGGTACACCTCCAGAGGAAATGAGCACACTCGATGAGCCACCACCAATATCGATCTGTGCGATCACACCGGGAGCCGTGACCCCGCGGTGAATGGCCCGGCTGCGCGCAAACGCCATAATGTCGACGTTGATGCTGCGCAGCCCAGCGAGTTTTTCGGCCTTGATGTGGGCCTGCACGACGTCCTTCGTCGCGGCGATCAAGAGTCCGGAAACTTGCGGCTCTGACTCGCCTTCACCGTCGACCTCCTTGATGGGGTAGAAATCGAGCAGCGCTTCGGCCGTGGGGAACGACAGCAGGTCCTGCACCTGAAACGGCAGCGACTCACGAATGCGTCGCAGCGACATTTTCGGCACGGTCAGGTTTCGCACCACCATGCGGTGATAGCCCATTCCGAGCACGACGTCTTTGCTCGTGAACCCGCCGGTCGACCAGAGACGCTTGAGGGCAGCGCCGACGACGGCCGGTTCGAGTACCTCGCCGCGGCTGACCGCGCCGAACGGCAGTGGATGCTCATGGCACCGCAGCAACACGGGATTCTCCGTTTCGGCGTCGCGCACCTCGACGGCGCGCACGGCGGTGGTGCCGATATCGATTCCGACCACACGTGGCGTCATTGTTGTTCCCCCGGTGAAATGTGAGTGTGCAAGGTAAAGGTAGTGAGGCGCGAGCGTCTAGGTGAGTCCGTACAGAGTCAGGTAGCCGGCCGCCATCGACTGACCGAACACGGCGCCGAGCCAGGCGGCCAGGAGCATCCAGGGGCCAAACGGAATGCTGCTGCGCCGCCCGGCCTTGCGGGATACCAGCAGCCCGATTCCGAAGAGCCCCCCGAGCAGAAATGCCCCAAATGCGCCCACGATCAGCGGTGCCCAGCCGAGCCAGCCGAGATAGAGGCCGAGCACACCGGCGAGTTTCACGTCGCCGAGGCCCATGCCGCCTGGGCTGATCAGGGCCAGCGCAAGGTAGAGGCCGAACAGGGCGGCCGCACCGATCAGGGCGCTCAGCAGACGGCCCGGTTCTCCAGAGACGAGAGCGGCCGCGGTGAGCAGCACTGCGCCCACCGGATAGACCGGTAGCAGAATCTTGTTGGGCAGGGTGTGGGTATCGAGATCGATCATGGCGAGCGCGACGCTCACCGCAGCGAGGTACAGAAACGCGACAAGCACGATGATCTGGGCGAGCAACGCGTCCGTCGAGACCAGTGCCCCACCGTCGCCGCTCGAAAACACCCAGAGTGCGACGACCGCGAAGAACACGCCGGTGCCCAGCTCCACCAGCGGGTAGCGCACCGAAAAGGCGGCCCCACAGTGCCGGCATTTGCCCCGCAGCAGCAGCCACGACAGCACGGGAATGTTGTCATACGAGCGGATGCGCGCGCCGCAACTACCGCAGGCACTCGGCGGGGACACTATGGACTTGCCTGCCGGAATCCGATAGATAACGACGTTCAGGAAGGAACCAATGAGCAGGCCGAATATGCCGGCGAACACCGCTAGTAGTGCCGTCATTTGTCGCCGTTCGTTCGATCGCGGCTGGAAAGCAGAGTCCATCGGGAATCGTCTGGGTCAGAACCAGCGGGCATCGCGCCGTAGAGATCCGTGCCCGGGATGCTCATCGGGACAAAGTCAACATTGCTGGTATTGTTCACCACAAAACTTTCGGAATAGATTTGTCCTCGCCACTGGGTCCGGTTGAAGACGACGGCGCATGGCGTATACAGCATCGCCGAAATCTCGGTATCGAATTGTACGGAGCCGTTGACGGTGAAGTTGGAACTGCATTTGTTCGCTCCGAGCGCCTCAACTCCCGGTGCGATGAACCATATCTTGTGGTCGTTTCCGTCACTCGCGACCACTGAGAAATCATTGACGACCACCTCGTGGAAAAGAAAAGCAATGTCAGATTTCACATTCATTTCAATGCTGCCAAAGTCAAAGGTGTCACACTGGCGAACATCGACGATAGTCGGCTTCGTGAGGTTGCGAAGGTCCTCATAGAATTGGTGGAGCGAATCACCCGAATTGTCCTGCACCCATGATCCGAGCTGGCACTTCTTACTGCCCGGCGCGACAAGCTCATTGCTGTCGGTCGAGAAGGGAACAAAACCCTCCTTCTCGAAGTCACTCCAGTCGTAAGTAAACGTCACCCAACTGGCAATGTCGACGGTGCCGTTGGCGTATACGTCCCCTGCCACGGAACACGAGTTGTAGAGACTAACGGCCCCGTTCACGATGAGATTTCCGGCTATCGTGCCGCTGGACGTGCAGGTGTAGTCGCCGGTGGCAACGACGACATCTACCGGTGACCCCAAACTATCCTTGGTACTGAATTGATTGACCACGGCGCTTCCATACGAATAGACGACGGGGCCGGGGCTGACCGTGCCGGATATGGTGAATATACTTTCGACGACTCTCGTGGTCTTGAGTCCGGCTGAGTCGGCGCCGGCATGACCGGTGGAGACGATCTGTACTTCCGTTTCGTCCGCAGCTCCCGTCGGACATTTTTGGACCCACCCAGTGGCATGGGTCCAAACCGTTGAGGTGTAGGCCGGAAGCGTGCCGTCGGGGCTCTGAAATAAACCGTCGGTCGGGCAGGACGAGGGGGTGCGCTGCAATTCGGCGAGGGCGGCATCGATGCCGGCCTCGGCGGCGGCCTGGGCCTGCACTCCGGCGCGGATTGAAGTCGTGACGGTTAGAGCTTGCAGGGATGACGACGTTACGGTGAGCGTGATGACCAGGAGGACCGCCATCACACCGACGACGGCTATGAGGGCACTTCCGCGTTCGCCACTGTGCCGACTCAGTCTGCGAAACATGTTTTCTCGATACTGCTCGGCGCTCGTTGTGTGACGGTCGTGTGCACGACGACCGGCATGGTTCCTCCGACCGTGAACGACAGTTTGACCTGGCCCTGGACGACCACGGAAAACACGGGCTCCGTGAGATTGACCGCGCTAATTCCCTGGCCTTGCACGGTCCAATCTTTCAGCCCTTCAGGCGCGGGCGCAGTCACTCGTTCGTCCCCCGTGTTGACCGTGTACAAGACGCCGGAATCGAAATACCAGGCCCGGCAGGACAGGTCGGATGTGTCGTCCATTCCGGCTGTCCTGATCACGAGCAGGTTCCCGCTAACTGCTACCTCGGTGGCGTTTCGCACATCTCGCTTGATCGACTCGGCGATCAGCTGCGCGGTGTTGGCGCCATCCGAGGAAGAGACCACGTCTCGCTGGGCTCGCACCGCGTTGAGCAGAAAGCCACCCACGAGGGAGAGGATCAACAGCGAGAGGCTGATGTAGATGACCAACTCGACCAGGGTGAAACCGGTCTCGCGGCGGCGAGGGCCCACCGGAATGATGTCGGTCATCCGTTCACCAAGATGAGCGTGACCGCTTGGGCCAGAAATTTGTCTGCCCCCGTAATCTGGACTTTGCTCGTGTATGACAACGTCGTCGGCACGCCCGCTCCGCACCCTTCAACGCCAGCCCACACACCGGTCACCGTGAACTCGCCCTCTACTCTGGAGTCCGCGGCGGGACGGGGATCACACGTCACGGTTGACTGTCGAGCACGGTCGAGATCGGCACTCAACAGCTGAGTCGCGGTCGCGATCAACGCGTTGGTGCGGGCCAGCTGCTGGGACTGCACGAGGACGGGCAGAAACGCCATGGCCATGATGCTCAGCAGAAACATCGAGACGATGACTTCGACGATTCCGAAGCCAGCGTTCCTCGTTTCGGGGTCAGCGGGAAGAGTCGCGCTCATCTCGTCGTACTCTCTCCTTGTGGCTTAGTAGCTCAATGCTCCTCGGCGGGTTTGCGCAATCAATCAGCCCGGCTAGGGCTCTGTCGTCGACGCCGACGTGGACTCGGAGATGTACTGCGTATGCGTACCTGTTGTGGCGTCCGCTGGCTTCCATTCCCCCGTTAGAACAAAAGTATTTTCGTTGGGCGAAACACCGGCGACGCCTGTAATGAGGATGTCGTCGCTCGTAGAGTACGAGTCCAAACCTGTGGAGAGTTTGCCGACGGCATCCGAAACCGATGTCCCCTTCGTTACCTCGACAGCAATCGCGGTCTTCGCCTGGGTCAGCTGGGTCGCGACGGCGGAATCCTTGGCCTTATCTTGCTGGTTCAAATAAATCGGAACAGCGATGGCAGATAGAACGCCGAGAATCACCACGACAATTAGAAGCTCGATGAGCGTGAAGCCCTTGTCGCTGCGACCGAGGGTCATGCGTTTATTGCCTAGGACGGACATGATGCGGTTCATGGTGGTTCCTTTAGGTGGCGTTTCTGGGAGCAGAACGGTGCGGCTACTCATACTTCAACCTAGGTTCTACCCCCGGTGAAATAAATGGATTTTTGGGGTTTACCCACCCCCAGATATAGTGCAGCCCCAACTGGGGTGGACTATCCGACATAGTCGAATACGTTGAACATCGGCAGGTAAAGAGCGACAACCATCCCTCCGACGATGATGCCGATCACGGCGATCATCAGGGGTTCGATCAGGGCGGTGAGCTGCTGGGTCGTCGACTGCACTTCCTGATCGTAGAACTCAGCAATCTTGCGCAGCATCTGCTCGAGCGCGCCGGCATCCTCTCCCACCGCGATCATCTGCGTAACCATTGCCGGGAAGACCGGTTCGAGGGCGAGTGGGCCGGCAATCGACCGGCCTCGACTCACCGATTCCTGCACTTTGTGCAACGCTTCTTCGATGACCCAGTTTCCTGAGGTCTCCCCTACAATCTTCAGGGAACCCAGAATGGGCACGCCAGCGCCGATCATGGTGGCGAAGTTGCGACTGAACCGAGCTATCGCGAGCTTAGCGAGCACAGGGCCGACTACGGGCAGTTTGAGCTTGAGTGGATCGGCCACGCGTCGCACGCGCTCGGTGTGCCGATTTTTGCCCCACCACAGCCATGCCAACACCGCTCCTACGATCAGTATCGGGGCGACCCAGAGCATGATGTTGGAAAGGTGCACGAGCACCTGGGTCGCGATCGGCAGCTGACCACCGAGCTGTTGAAACATGTCCTCAAACACGGGCACGATGAAAATGAGCATGCCAATGATGGCGAGCACCGCCATGATCATCACGATCACCGGGTAGGCCAGGGCCGTCTTGATCGTGTCACGCAGGCGCACCTCGGTTTCGAAGTTGTCGGCGATGGAGCCCAGCGAATCCTCGAGAAAACCGCCGATCTCGCCGGCGCGAACGAGGTTGATCATGATCGGCGGAAAGACCTCGTCGTGCTTGTCAAAAGCGTGCGACAGGGACATGCCCGTTTCGACGTCGCTGCGAATGACCGAGATCACCTGCGCGAGCCGACGATTCTGGGTCTGCTCCGAGAGAATGATCAGCGTACGCAGCAGCGACAGACCGGCTGCGGTCATGGTCGCCATCTGGCGACTCATCACGGCCAGATCGGCGAGCGCGACCGGCTTGGTATACCCGGGCAGGTGCAGATCCATATTGAGGCCACGAATCGGGCGGGCTGGAACGATCGAGATCGGCGACAGCCCCATGGTGCGCAGCTGCTGCAGCGCAGCACGCTCCGACCCGGCGTCCATGCGCCCCCTAACGACCTTGTCGTCGTCGTCCCGACCCGAATAGGCGAAGGAGAGTTCAGCGGCCATTAGCGCCTCCTCGATGTGAACGAGTCGTTGAAGTCGATCTCGGCCAGGCTCAGGTCGCCGAGCGCGGGATCGCTTGGATCAATCTTGTGCACGAGTTGCTTGAGCACCTCGATGTCCTGGGCCTTTTCCTCCGCCGCCTGCCGCGTGATCAGGCGGGCGTCGACGAGCTCGGCGAGGTGCTGATCCATGGTGTGCATGCCGGTGGCGCGGCCCGATTGCAGCGCAGATCCGATCTGATGGGTCTTGCCTTCCCGAATGAGGTTGGCGATGGCTGGCGTTGAAACCAGAATCTCGGTGGCCACCACCCGTCCACCCCCGACCTTGCGCACGAGCGTCTGACAAAGCACTCCGCGCAGGGTCGCGGCGAGCTGCGCCCGCACCTGGGCCTGCTGGTGGGCGGGAAAAACGTCGATCATGCGGTCGATGGTTTGGGCGGCATCCTGCGTGTGCAGGGTCGAGAAGACCAGGTGGCCCGTTTCGGCGGCGGTCAGCGCGACCGAGATGGTCTCGAGGTCGCGCAGCTCGCCGATCAGAATGACGTCGGGGTCCTGCCGCAGCACGTGTTTGAGCGCCGCGGCGAAACTGTGCGTGTCCTGCCCGACTTCGCGCTGGCTGATCACACACTTCTTGGACTCGTGCACGAACTCGATCGGGTCTTCCACCGTGACGATGTGGTCGGTGCGGGTGCTGTTGACAAGGTCGACGATGGCCGCGAGCGTGGTCGTCTTGCCCGAACCGGTCGGACCGGTGACCAGCACCAGGCCCCGCGGCAAATGCGCAAACCGCGAAACGGATGCCGGCACGCCCAGTTCACTCAGCGACCTGATCGCATTAGGAATCAACCGAAATGCGCCGCTGACCGAGCCGCGCTGCTGGTAGAAATTGACGCGGAACCGAGTCGACTCGATCGTGTACGCGAAGTCGAGTTCGAGTTCGCGCGCGAATTCCTCCCGCTGCTCGGGCGAGAGGATGCTGCCGAGGGCCGCCGCGACCTTGCCCGGCGACCAGCGCGCCCAGCCGACGATGGGCCACAGGGCACCGTCAATGCGCACGCTCGGAGGTGCACCGCCGGCCACGTGCAGGTCTGATCCGCCAGCATGAGCGACCAGGCGCAGGGCGGCGAGCAGGTCGGGGTCGATATCAGTGGCCGGTGGCTCATCTGTGACTAGGTCGGTTGCCGGTGGTTCGCCGGGCTCGCGCTCGCTGGACAGGGCGCGCATCGCGTGCAGAATGCGAGCCGTTGGGGTGGGGTCTGCGGTGCTGTCGTCGGTGGGCATCCGGTCGTAATCGGGTCGGCTCATGACAACTGCCCTCCCGCTGCTCTAGGAGACAACGCGGAGTACCTCATCCACCGAGGTCAAGCCAAGGGCGACCTTGGCCCAGCCGTCTTCACGCATGGTGATCATGCCCTGCTTGCGCGCGGCGGCCCCGATCTGGGCGCTCGAAGCGTGCGCGACGGTGAGGCGCTCGATCTCCTCGGACACCGTCATGACCTCGTGAATGCCGAGGCGACCGCGGTATCCCGTCTGCGAGCAGCTTGAGCATCCGGCCGACTTGTAGATCACGGTGCCGGTGGTGGTGGGGTCGATGGCCGGACCGATCTCGGGCCGGATCGTTGAGCGGTTCGAGACGTAACCCACGGTGGGGTTGACCACGAATCCCAGATAGGCGAGGTCGGTGCGGTGGTCTGGCACCTTGCAGCGGTCGCAGAGCCGACGGGCGAGTCGCTGGGCCACCACACAGTCCAGGGCCGATCCCACGAGAAACGGTTCGACTCCCATTTCGATCAGGCGGGTCATTGCACTTGGCGCATCGTTGGTGTGCAGCGTCGACAGCACGAGGTGACCGGTGAGCGAGGCCTCGATCGCGATTTTCGCGGTCTCCTGGTCGCGAATCTCGCCGAGCAGCACCACGTCGGGGTCTGAGCGCAGAATCGAACGCAGGGCGACGGCGAAGGTGAGGCCGGCCTTGCGGTTCACCTGCACCTGATTCACCCCGGGCATGCGGTATTCCACCGGGTCCTCGACCGTGATGACGTTGATTTCGGGCCGGGAGATGGCGTGCAGCGTCGTGTAGAGCGTGGTCGACTTGCCCGACCCGGTAGGGCCGGTGACCAGGATCATGCCGTACGGCTTGGTATACGCCATTTCGAACTCGTTGAAGTTGTCGGTGAGCAGATTGAGGCCGCTCATCTTCATCGATGAGGTGGCGTTGTCGAGAATACGCAGCACCACCTTTTCACCCCAGACCGTGGGCAGAATGGCGACGCGCAGATCGACGGTGCGGCCGTTGTGGTGCACCGACATGCGACCGTCCTGCGGTTTGCGCCGCTCGGCGATGTCGAGGTCGCTCATGATCTTGATGCGCGAGGTGACGCCGCCGGCGATAGTCGATGGCGCATTCTGCATATCGTGCAGCACGCCGTCGATGCGGTAGCGCACCCGCAGGCCGCCTTCGCCGGGTTCGATGTGAATATCGGAGGCCTTGTCCTGGATCGCCTGGCTGACCAGCAGGTTGACGAAGCGCACGATCGGCGCCGCGTCATCCGCTTCTGTATAAGTTGACGTCTCGTCGACATCGTCGCTCTCGGCCGTGAGGGTGGAGCTGAGGTCGATCAGTTCACTGTCGGCGCGGTGGTAGCGGGCGATGGCCGCCTGCAGGTCGGAGGGTTCAACGACGACCGGGGTGACCCGCATGCGGGCGGCTTCGCGCACGTCATCGACGGCGAATACGTCGCCGGGATTGACCATGGCCACCACGAGACGGCCGTCTTCGAAGGCGATGGGCAGCACGTTGGCGCGGCGGCAGACTGCGGCCGGCACCTTGGCCACGGCGAGCCGGTCGACGGGATAATCCAGCAACTCGACGAAGGGCAGATTCTTCTGCTCGGCGCGCGCCTGGGCGAATTGCACCTCGCTGATCGTGCCCGCGTCGACCATGCTGCGCACGGCGGCCTCATCGGCGCGGTCGCTCCGGCGCACGGTGTCGAGGTCCTCGATCGGAAGTAGGCCGTGCACGATCAGAATTTCGGTCAGGCTGGTCACGAACGCGCTCCCCCGGGATACCACGTGGGTACCGCCACCCGGCCAGTGAATGACGCACAAAACGGATGACGGCACAAAAGTAGAGCTTCAGGGTAGCCCGTGAGTAAAACAGCTGCACAGCCCCACTGTATGGGGCGCTCATTCGGGGGTGTTTCGGTCCGGTCTACGGCAGGGTGTCGGCGGTTAATGCGCCCTTGGCGGCTCGAGTGTTCGTGGGTCGGGCCGCGGTCGAGGCGGCCGCATTGTCGCTGGGGATATCGCGGCGCCAGGTCTATGTACTGATCAAACGCTATCGAACAAGGTCGGGGTTAGCGACGGATTTGGCTCCCGGGCGATCCTCTCATGGGAAAGGTACGTGGCGGCTGGACGCCGAAGTTGAAGACCTCGTCAGTGAGGTGGTGCGGAAGCAGTTCCTGATGAATCGGAGGTAGTCGCCGTCCAGTGCCCCAACGATTCGTCCGTCCGGAGCGAAGGTCGCTTCCATCCACCTGGGCTTCTTGTTCTTGAATCTCTGAATAACCTTGATCCGAAGACTTCTGACGAGGACCTTTGCCTCTGCTGAGTTTGGGTTCTCCAGATTCACGAACTGGGTCAGATTACGAATCACGTCATCGGCCAGGTGCTTGTTCGCGCTTGACAGCTGCTGTACTGCGTAGCCTCGATCCACCGATCGGTGGATCGAGGCTACGAGTGGACGCTGTGCGATACCGCTAATTTTGGCGGAACGGCCAGTGTCTGGAAGACGACGCAATAGCGTTCCGTCAAACGGATAAGGGTGGCGATCTGCTCCTCATCCGCATCGGATGTTAACTCGAACCGCATCCTGATGTCCTGAAATCCGACCGCCGTCTGCTTGTCGACGGCGAGCGTGCCGCGAAAATCGAGGTCTCCCTCGGCGTGCACCACACCGGTGACGTCGATGCCAAGCGAGGAAGCGACTGCGGCCAGAGTCACCCCCGCGCAGGCAACGAGTGCCTGGAGGAGCATATCGCCTGAGCACACGGAGAGACCGTCGCCTCCGGTGGCGGGGTGCAAACCAGCCTCCACCAGGGCCTGCCCGGTCTGCACCGAACAACTGATACCCGCGCCCAGTTCACCGTTGGCCCGAAGCGTCACCAGGGCGGCGTCGGGGTCATCGCGGTACTGCTGCTTCAGAGGAGCTTGCACCGTGCGCAGGTCACTGATAGTCACTGGTCATCATCTCCAAGTAGTTTCGAAGCGTGCGGTCGGCGACGCTTCCTCCTTTACAGTATCCGCCGGCAACTGGAGCTACCGCAGATTGCTCCCATTGTTACCGTGCATGTCCACACAAAGTTGCCGGGGAGCACGTTCCGGTAGCGTGAAGGAATGGCAAACCACGACCGCACAGACAGGGAGTGGGGTTTTCGCACCCGTTCCATCCACGCAGGAAATGTTCCAGATGCGGTGACCGGCGCCCGAGCCATTCCCATCTACCAGACCACGGCCTTCGTGTTCGATGACACCGCTGATGCTGCGGCCCGGTTCGCCCTACAAAAGTACGGCAATATTTACTCCCGCCTCGCCAACCCGACGGTCGCCGCATTCGAGGAGCGTGTGGCAAGCCTTGAGGGTGGGCTGGGCGCTGTCGCAACCTCGAGCGGCCTGTCGGCGCAGTACATTACCTTCGCTTCGCTCGTGGGTTCCGGCGACCACATCGTCGCATCTGCGAGCCTCTATGGCGGTTCCCTCACGCAGCTCGACATCACGCTGCGTCGGTTCGGAGTTGAGACCACTTTTGTGCCGGGCACGGATGCGGCCGACTATGCCGCAGCGATTACTGACAAGACCAGACTGATCTTCGCCGAGTCCATCTCCAACCCGTCCGGCGAGATCGCCGACCTCGAGGGTCTGGCCGACGTCGCCCACGCCGCGGGTATTCCGCTCATCATCGACTCGACCTTTGCCACCCCCTACCTGAACCGGCCAATGGAATGGGGAGCAGACGTGGTCATCCACTCGGCGACGAAATTTCTCGGCGGCCACGGGACCACTCTGGGTGGTGTCGTGGTGGAGTCCGGTCGGTTCGACTGGAACAGCGGCAAGTTTCCCCTGTTCGACATTCCAGTGCCGGCGTACGGCGACCTCAACTGGTCGGGCAACTTCGGCGAGTATGCCTTTCTCACCCGCCTGCGTGCCGAGCAGCTGCGGGATATCGGACCTGTCCTGGCCCCACACTCCGCGTTCCTCCTCGCCCAAGGCGTCGAAACCCTGGCCTTTCGGATGGAAGCGCACGTCGCCAATGCCAGGATCGTCGCGGAGTGGCTCGAAGCCGATCCCCGAATCGAATTCGTCAATTGGGCCGGGCTCCCCTCGCACACGCACTTTGACCGCGCCAAGAAATACCTGCCGAAGGGACCGAGCTCGATCTTCAGCTTCGGCGTCAGGGGCGGCAGGGATGCCGGGCGCACTTTCATCGAGTCAGTGACCCTGGCCAGCCACCTCGCCAACGTCGGCGACGCGAAGACACTGGTTATTCATCCGGCGTCCACCACTCACGCGCAGCTCACCGAGCAGCAGCTTGTTGACGCGAAGGTGTTGCCGGGCCTTGTACGCATTAGCGTGGGGATCGAAGATCCAGACGACATTATTTACGACCTCGACCAGGCGCTGAGCCTGGCAACCGGAGGCAAGTGATGAGCACGGAAGCAGTACCCTCCCCATTGGCCAACGGCCCCGCCTGCGAACTGCCGGTTAGCGTGGCCGGCGCGAACCGAGTGAAGTCCCCGCGAACCTGGATCGGTCCCAGCGCCAAGGAACGCCTCAAGATTCTGCAGAGTGCCACGTCGGTCGCCATCGTGGGCGCATCGCCCAACGCGGCGCGGGCAAGCTACTTCGTGGGAACCTACCTGCTGCAGTCCAGCAGCTACCGGGTGTATTTCGTCAACCCGAACGCCGACGAGATTCTCGGCCACAAGACCTACCCCACCCTTGCCGCACTGCCCGAGGTGCCCGACATCGTCGACGTGTTCCGCCGGGAAAGCGAAATCTCCTCGGTTGTCGATGACGCCGTCGCCATCGGCGCTCCGACCGTCTGGATGCAGCTTGGCATTTGGAACCAGGATGCGGCGACCTACGCGCAGAGCCAGGGTCTGACGGTAATCATGGACCGCTGCCTCAAGATTGAGCACGCCCGCTTCAACGGCGGCCTCTATCTCCTCGGCTTCAACACCGGCGTGATCTCGGCACGAAAGACGGCCCGCTGAGAGCCGACACTGCCCTCGTAATTTCACCGTGCGACGCCGCCCAGCGGCTCTCTGATCACTCGAGAGCCGCTAACCGACTGGCCGCGACCTAAGCGGATCGCACCCGGTAGTTCGCCCCCTTGTGCTCGTCGGGAAGACGGCCGCCCCGTCCGTGCAACTTGTTGCGCAGCGTGCCCTCGACGTACTCCTTCGGGTAGGCACCACGAGCCTGCAGCTCGGGGATCACATAGGTGACGACATCCTCAAACGTTCCGGGGGTGATGGCATAGGCCAGGTTAAAACCGTCCACATCCGCCTCCTCCACCCACTCCTGCAGGGTGTCGGCAATCTCCGAGCCTGAACCAACAATGAACGGGCCGAGGCCGCCGATAGCCGCCAGTCTGGCTATATCGCGTACCTTCCATTCGCTGCCGTCTGCATTCGCCTCCTGATAGTTGGCCACGACGGACTGAATCGCGTTGCTCTTGACATTACCGATGGGCTCGTCGAGGTCGTACTGCGAGAGGTCGATGCCCATCCAGCCGGACATGAAGACGAGCGCGCCCTCCTCGCTGGCATACGAGAGGTAGTCCTGGTACTTGTCCGTCGCCTTCTCCGACGTCTCGTCGGTGATGATCGTGAGGAGAGTGTAGATGCGCGCGGAATAGCGGCTGCGGCCTGCTTTTTCGAGGGCATCCCGAATTTTCGTGACGGTGGCCTTCAGCCCAGCCTTGGTCGATGACGCAACGAAGATCGCCTCTGCATTACCGGCAGCGAAGTCGATGCCGCGGGAGGATGCCCCCGCCTGGTAGATCACCGGTGTACGCTGCAGCGACGGCTCAGAGAGGTGGATACCCGGGACCGTGAAGTGCTTGCCGTGGTGGCCGATCTCGTGAACCTTGCTCGGGTCGGTGAACACCCCGGATTCGCGGTCGCGGATGACGGCGTCGTCCTCCCATGACCCTTCCCACAACTTGTACAACACCTCGAGGTACTCGTCCGCGTGGTCATACCGCGCGTCGTGCTCGAGCTGGTCTTCTTGACCCATGTTTCGTGCGGCGGATGGTAGGTATCCGGTGACCACGTTCCAGCCAACCCGCCCATTGGTCAGGTGGTCAAGGGTCGACATCCGTCGTGCAAACGGATACGGATGCTCGTACGCCGTACCAGCGGTCACCCCGAACCCCAGATGATCTGTCACTAATGCCATCGCCGAGATCAGCAGCACGGGGTCATTCACGGGAACCTGCGCACCATGCCGGATCGCGGCCTCATTCGAGCCGCCGTACACGTCGTAGGTGCCCAGAACGTCAGCGATGAAGATTCCGTCGAATCTTCCGCGCTCCAATAGTTTTGCGAGCTCGGTCCAGTAGTGCAGGTCTTTGTACCGCCAGGACTGGTCATCCGGGTGCCGCCACATTCCAGAGGACTGGTGGGCGACACAGTTCATGTCAAAGGCGTTGAATCGAATCTGTCTGGGCATCTGTCTATCGTGACTGTTGAGACCCGAACCGCGGCTTATGACGCAACATGGCGTCACATTACGACAGACATTCACGCTCAAAGCTCCCGACGGGGGACCCTTGATTCTGTCTTTGATTATTTTGTGAACGGAACCCGATGAGAACTCAAGAACAGGCCGCACTCGCCGGGCCGTGGCCGACCGACGGTGACCAGGGTGCGAAACATCTCGGTGGGCTGCTTCCGGACGAGTTCAAGCTGGCGTTTCGCAATCACGCCGCCGGCGTCGCGGTGATCACCGCCGATGCCGGCGACGGCCCGGTCGGCCTGACCGCCACCTCGGTGTTCTCGGTGAGTGCCGAGCCACCGCTGCTGGTGTTCTCCCTCTCGGATCACGCCTCCAGCGCTCCGACCATCCGCCGCGCCGACACTGTCGTCGTGCATCTCCTCGGAGCTGAGCAATTGAACATTGCAAAGCTCTGCGCCACCAGCGGCGTCAACCGTTTCGCCGATACTGAAATTTGGGCCAGGCTCGCTACCGGTGAACCGTATTTCCCCAGCGCACACGCCTGGATTCGTGGGCGCATCATCAACCGGATGGCCGCGGGCAGTTCCACGATCATTGCCGTGCACGCACTCGAAGCCACGGTCGCCACCGATCAAGGCGGATCCGACCCGCTGGTCTACCACAACCGCACGTGGCACAGCCTCGACGAGCACTCGGCGCTGCGGAGCGTACCGGGAGCGTGAGGAGCGCCTACATTACGCCGCCTTACCGGCTCGTGTGCGCCCCCCTGCGCGGCGCGGTAGCGTCAAAGCGATGACCCTTCCCCTCGAGACCGCTGCAGCCAACGACAGCCTCTACTATCCGCCTTCTGGCCTCGTCGACTACGCCAACGTGGGCTCCGGCGCATGGCCCACCGCCGCGACTGACCCCGTCGCATTCTGGGAGCGGCAGGCCGACCGCCTCGACTGGGCGGAACGCTGGCACACCGCACACACGTGGGAGCCGGCCCTCGCCGACGCCAGCGGCGCGCTCGAATCGGACGGGCATCCGTTGCTTTCGATCCCCCGTGCCCAGTGGTTTCTCGGCGGTCGGTTGAACGTGGCAGTCAATTGCGTCGACCGCCACGTCGATGCCGGGCACGGCGATCGGGTCGCCATCAACTTCGAGGGAGAGCGCGGCGACCGTGAGGTGATCACCTATGCAGATCTCCAGCGCAGGGTTGCGCAGGCCGCGAACGCCCTCATCGCTTTGGGAATCGTGGCGGGCGACCGCGTGGTCGTCTACCTCCCGGTCATACCGGAGACCATTGTCATCACCCTCGCCGTTGCCCGGCTCGGCGCGGTGCATTCCCTGGTGTTCGGGGGCTTCTCGGCCGCGGCGCTGCGATTTCGCCTTGAGGACACCGGGGCCAAACTGCTCGTCACCTCCGACGGCCAGTTTCGCCGCGGGGCCGCCGTAGCGGTGAAAGAGCAGGCGGATGTCGCTGTTGCGGGCATCGACGCGGTCGAACACGTGCTCGTCGTGCGGCGCACCGGAGACCTGACACCCAACGTGCCCTGGACAGCCGGCCGGGATGTCTGGTGGCACGACGTCGTCGACACCGCCGAAAACACCCACGACGCCGAGTTCTTCGACGCCGAAACGCCCCTCTTCATTATCTACACCTCGGGCACCACGGGCACCCCCAAGGGGCTCGTGCACACGTCGGGAGGCTATCTCACCCAAGCGTCGTGGAGCCACTGGGCAATCTTCGATGCAAAAGACTCCGACGTGTACTGGTGCACGGCCGACCTCGCGTGGGTCACGGCCCACACCTACGTGCTCTACGGCCCGTTCTCCAACGGCGCGACCTCCGTCATTTACGAGGGAACCCCAAACATTCCGCACCCTGGGCGCCATTTCGAGATCATCGAACGCTATGCGGTGACAACCTATTACACCGCTCCGACCCTCGTGCGCACCCTCATGACCTGGTTCCCAGATGGCGTGCCCGCCACCTTTGACCTCTCCAGCATCCGCCTCCTCGGCTCGGTTGGCGAGGCGATAAATCCGCACGCCTGGCTGTGGTTTCGAGAGAATATCGGCGCCGGCACGGCCCCCATCGTCGACACCTGGTGGCAGTCCGAGACCGGAGCGGCAATCGTGGCCCCGCTACCCGGGGTCACGGCCCTGAAGCCGGGGTCAGCTACCCACGCGCTGCCGGGACTCACCGTGCGTGTGGTCGACGATCAGGGCACGGATACCGAGCCCGGGTCGAGCGGATCCCTCGTGGTCGACGGCACGTGGCCGGCTATGGCCCGCACTGTGTGGGGCAACCCCGAACGGTACCGCGACGCGTATTGGAAGAAGTACGCCGCGCAAGGCTACTTTCTTGCCGGCGACAGCGCGAAGATCGACGCCGACGGCTACCTGTGGCTGCTCGGACGCATCGACGACGTCATCAACGTGTCCGGACACCGGCTGTCGACCATCGAGATCGAGTCGGCACTGGTCGCGCATCCCGCCGTCGGCGAGGCCGGGGTTGTTGGCATTCATGACGAGACCACCGGGCAGGCCATCGCCGCCTTCGTGATCCCCGCTCGGTCGCCCTCCGCTGCGGAGGCCGCCGATCCCCGGTTCTGGCGTGCCCTCGAAGCGGAACTCTCGCCGGCGCTCCGCTCCCAGGTCACCGTTCAGGTCGGAGCGATCGCTAAGCCGAGGGAGATCGTGGTGGTACCCGACCTGCCGAAGACTCGATCGGGCAAGATCATGCGTCGCCTGCTCGGCGATCTCATGGACGGACGCGAACTGGGCGATACAACGTCGCTGCAGGATGACACGGTGCCGCTCCAGATCAGACAGATCCTAGACGCCAGGCGCTCACCGGGCTAACCGCGTCAACACCCGATATAGCGTCAACGGTGCGCTCAGCAACGTGCCTTTTCAGCGCGGGAAATATGCGCAGGAATCGATTGGTCAGGAACGGCACCAGCGCGGGATTTCTGTGCCGACTAGTTGCGATGAGGTAGCCACTGATGGCAAAAATATGTAGCGACCACGACTATGAATCGGGATCCCGAGGACTCGGGGTGCTGCAGCGATGCCGGTCAACGTGCACGAGTGGCCCACAATCACAGCCAGAGCGGAGACGAGACGCAACCAGATTATTCGTCGGCCTGATGATCGCTCCCCACAATTCGCCCAAGAGGCGACGGTGCCTCTGAACGAAGTATTGCAGTGAGAATGCGCTACCCGTAAGTAGACGAACTCACGACGCGAACCGGCAACGGTCTTCTGCAAGTTCACCTTGCAGGGCTGGGGGCCAGCTGAAGTTCACCAGGTGGCGAGGGCGAAGACGGTGAACGCGACGGCCGCGACCAGAGCGAGCAGGGTGCTCGCAATTATCACGACCAGAGTGATCTGACGTCGACGACGGATGCCCGCCGCGGCTCGCTGACGGATCTCGGCCGCCGCCTCGGCGAGGGCGATCCGGGCCGGATCGAGCGCGATCGGCTGCGACCCAGGTGTGGGTTGGGCTGGCGCGACGATGATTGGGACCGGTCGGGCCTGGTAGCGCACGCTCGAGCCGCTCTGCACCTGCGGCGGCTGGTAGCGACGCTGCAGATCGTCAACGACCGGGATGTGCGCCGGCGGGGTCGCCCGTCGGCTGCTCAGGAGAGTGTCGCTCGCCGCGCTGCCGCGGGGCGAGCGCACGGTTGCTTCGCCGTCGTCTTCAGGGTCGGCGGCGGGGTCGACGAGCGGATCGACCGCTGGGTCGACCGCTGGGCCCACAGCCTCGGGTCGGGCGTGGCGGGCGCGTGCCACGATGCGGGTGCGTTCGTCTGTGGCTCGCTGCACGATGACAGTGTCGTCGTTGTCCGTGCGCTGCACGATCACGGTGTCGTGGTTGTCCGTGCGCTGCACGATTACCGTGTCGTCGTCATCGTCACCGATGTCGGTGTCAGCCCCATCGCGTGGATCAGCGGGCGGCATTGCGGGCCACTCGTTGAACCGGGCGGGTGTCATCGGTTTGAGTGTCGATGGTCTCGGCGTGGTCTTCCTCGATCGCGACACCGTGCCAGGAGCTGACCCCGCCGGCGACGACGTCGATGACGATCACCGAGACGTTGTCGCGCCCGCCGTGCTCGAGAGCGCCGGCGAGCAGCAGGTCCGCGGTCTGCTGGGTGCTGCCGCCGAGCGTGAGCCCGGCCTTGATGCTCTCCTCGGAGAGCTCGCCGTGGAGTCCGTCGGAGCAGACCAGCAGCCGTTCGCCGGTCACCACCGGGCGCAGCCAGTAGTCGGTCGGGCTGTTGTCGGCGCCCATGGCCCGGGTGATCACATTCTTGCGGGCGAAGGTGGCAACATCCGCTTGCAGCAGTGTCCCCTCTTCGATGAGTTCCTGCGCGAGGGAATGGTCGACGGTGAGCTGGCTGAGTTCGCCGCCGTACAACCGGTAGACCCGGGAGTCGCCGACGTTCACGATGAGCCATTGCGGGGCATCGTCGTGGTCGATCAGGACGAGGCCGGTGAGGGTGCTGCCGGCGCCGCGCCCGGTCGCGTCCGACACCGCGCGCACCGCCGCGTGGGCGCGCTCAACGGCTGCTCCGACGTCCTCGGCCAGCAGCCCGGGGTGCGCGACGCAGCTCTGGAATTCGTCGATGACGGCGGAACTGGCCCGATGGCCGGCTTCGAGGCCGCCCATGCCGTCGGCGACGATGAACACCGGGGATGCGGCCAGCAGCGAGTCTTCGTTCTGCTGACGCTTGCGACCGACATCGGAGCGAAAGCCGCACTGCAGTGAGACCTGGGCACTGGTTGGCTGGAGGTGGGTCATCTTCAGGCCTCCAGGTAGATGCGGGCCGCGAGCTCCCCCAGCAAAAACCGCTCGGTCAGCGACGCGCTCGCGCCCGCATCGAGCTCGCTCTCGTCGCCGGCGCCATCGATGAGCACGATGCCGTTGGTCGACTGCAGGTCGCGAATGCCCCAGGCCCCGTCAACGAAATCGAGGCGGGCGTGGGTCTTCGACACGGTCTTGCCGGGGTCCTGCAGCAAAACCAATTGCGCATCCGGATGTGCGCTGCCACGCGCAGGGTTGCGTCCGAGCAGCACGACCGGTTTGGTGAGCGAGACTTTCAGGCCGTGCTCGGTTTCCAGCGTCCATGGTTTCATGCGGCGCACGGCGATCATGGTCTCGTCGAAGTCGTCGTCCTCCGCGAGCTCGGTCTCGGTCTCGGTCTCGGTCTCGGTCTCGGTGCGGTCAGTGGCGCTCGCGGCCGGGCTTGGGGCCGGGATTGAGGCCAGCGGAGCTACTGGTGCAGGGACGACCGGTATGGGCACGACCGGTGCCGGCCCGGCCCACGCGTTCGTCGTGGCGACCGCGTGGGCCGGCGGGGCGGCGAGGGGTGGGGCATCCGTTTCGGCCGGTTGCGCGGGCGCGGCGGGGGCGACCGGCGGCGCAACGAGTGGTGCAGATGCTGGTGCAGACGCTCCTGGAGGTGCAGCAAATGATGCAAGCGCGGCCGGCGGAGCCAGCGGGGCAGGCGGGGCCGTGACGGCCGGAGACTCGGCCGGGGACTCGGCCGGAGACTCGGCCGGGGACTCGGCCGGGGGCGTCGGCGGCGACCTCACGTAGAACGGTGGCGGCCCAGTGGGCAGGACACGCACGACCGGAGGCGGGGGCGTGGGCAGCGCGGCCGACAGCGGCGGCGACACAGGCGCGGGCGGCATCGGTGCAGCGAGCGGCGCGGGCACTGCAGCCGCGTGCGACGGTGCCGCGGCCTGACGAACGGGATCCGGGGCCGCGGTCGGCGCGGACGCCGGGGACACCGGGCGCGCTGCGGGCACTGCGGGAACCGGCGACGCGGGCGACACCGCAGGAACGGGCGACGAGACAGGCGCGGCCGGCGCGGCCGGGCCCGTCAGCGGCGGCACCGGGGTGAACGGCACATACCCGGTTGCGGCCGGTACCGGCAGCCAGCCGGTGTTGACGGACTTGCCGAATCCGAGCACGCCGGCCCAGATGGGGAAGGCGACCAGGTAGAGCAGGGTGAATCCGCCGCCGTGGCCGAGCCGTCGGTTGACGTTGTTGACCGCCAGGATGAAGACGATCAGGGCTCCGATATCGACGACCGGGATGAACAATCCCACGACCCACAGGGCCGGATACCGACCGAGCTCAAACAGGGTGATGATGTTGACGATCGGCACCCACGCCTTCCAGGCCTGTTCGCCGAGCTTGACGAAGACCTTGCCGAGGGCGATCGACGAAAACACATACAGGCCGAGGCCGAGTAGCACGGGCACCACGACGACGGCGATGACCGCTCCAGATGATTCATCCATTTACGATTTGCGGCCGCTGGTGCGCGGTCGCTCCCCCATTCTGCTGCTGGAGCGCCGGTTTGGGCGCACTGTGGTGACGTCTAGTCGAACTGTGCTGTGGCTGTGGTGTTGAAAACTGCGCGATCGGCCGGCATCCGCCAGTCGAGAGAAGGAGCGCAGCGAGAGGGCGGCACGCCAGCGGTCGCGCCTGGTGCCGCTCGCGGCCAGCCCGGCGCGCTCAGCGGTGACGAGCGCCCAGAAAGCGTCACTGTCGCTGGCAACCGGGGGCACTTCGCCGAACACGGCCTGGTCGGCAAGCGCCGCGAGCATCTTGCCGCCGGCCGACTGGTAGTGCCGGGCGATCTCGACGCGGGTCATGCTGCCCTGGTCGGCGAAGCCGCGGTCGACGGCGGCGTCGACGTATTCGTCCCAGCCGCCGGCGAACCGCGCCGACACGTCCGGCGCCCGCGCCCGGTCCCGGCGTCGCTTGAACTTGGCGCCCAGAATGACCAGGAACGGTGTGCTCACCACAAGCAGGGCGGCGAGGCTGATGCCGCCGATCTTCAGGGCCGCGAACAGCCAGGCCAGGTCGGTGCGGGTGACCGGTTCTTCTTCCTGCTGGTCTTCGCCACTGGTCGGGTTCGCCTCGGGGGCCCGCCGTTCGGCAGCTCCCTCGGGCAGCACCTCGGTGTTGTACTGCGGGTCGCGGGTGGCATCGTCGATTGGTGAGAGCGGGTTCTGAAACTGCGGGGTCGCGTCCACGGTGATCCAACTGCCGTCCACTCCGGCCACTTCGACCCAGGCCGCAAGGTTCTGGCCCGAGCAGACACCCTCGACGCAGGCCCCGGGTGCGCCAGTTACCTCGTCGACCGCCGCGAGGCTGAATCCCAGCACTACACGGGATTCAAACCCGAGGTGCTGGGCCAGCAGCGCGGTCGCCACGGCGAATTGTTCGTCATCGCCGACGGCGGCGACCAGCTGGGAGTTCTCGGTCGAGGTGGTGTTGTTCTGCTTCTCCAGCAGGGCGGTGAACAGGGCATCGATGCGCGCGACCGAGTGGCCGGACAGGCTCGGCGAAAACTGGTAATCACCGAGGTCAGCGGTCCAGGACTGTGCCGTTGGAGTGGTCAGTGCGTGGCTGAGATAGCCGCGCTCCCGCAGCCGGCTGACGAGTTCGGCCAGTCCGGCACCGTCACTGCTGACCTCCTGCGCGGTGACCCAATCGGCGAGGCTCGCCGGAATCAGCGACTCATCGATCAGTCTGGACGCAGCCGCCGGGCGGGCGAGACCGGCCAGATCCGTCGCATCCGCTTCGCTCGGGGCAATGATCGTGTAACGGTCGCCGCTTTCGAGGGCATTCAGTTGAATACCGGATGCCGTCCCCGCGTTGTAGAAGAACCCGTCGCTAAGTTCCGCCGCGCGTTCGCCGGCAAAGCGGATGCTCGACAGCGCGTCGGTCCCCGGCATCCACACGCCCTGATACCCGCTGATCGCAAACGCGGTCGCCCGGCCGCCGCTGGCCGAGCCGCGGCTGTGGGGCACCCGGGCAAACGCGGTGTCCTGATCGCTCACGCCCGATATAGGATCGACGACCCGAAAGACCTCGCCGTCATAGTGACTGAGCACGGCCAGGCGCACCCGGCTCGTCGGGTCGCCCTCAACAGAAGTCACCGTGAATAGCTCTTCGTCATACCGCTCGGCGCTGAAGAAACTGCGGTATTGGCTCAGCGGGCTGACGTACTCGCGCAGCTCGACGGCGGGGTCGATGCTGCTGCGCAGCACCTCGCGGGCCGGAGTCGACGCTACCGCCGACAGCCCGCCGAGCGACACTGCGACGGCGAGTGCGAGCACGCCGAAGGCGAGTGCGCCGCGGCGCACCCGCCCGCCGAGGCCGCCAGGAGTGCGGCGCACCCCGGTCGTGCGGGCCGCCAAATTGAGGGCTTCGCTGCGGGCCAGGTGGGTGCGCCAGGCCAGAAAGCCGAAGCCGAGCAGCAGTGCGGCCAGTCCGATCAGGCTCTCCCGCGGTGCCGGAACGGTGAACCCGGCCAGCACCATCGGTGCGCTCTCGGCGCCGGGCCCGAACACCAGCCCGAACAGTTGCACGGCGAAGATCAGGGGAACGGCGAGGGCGTAGCGTCGGCCGCCGCGCCAGGCGAGCGTCAGGGACGCTGTCGTGCCGCCGAAGAACAGCACGAAGGCCGGCACCAGCAGGGTCTGGTACGACCCGACCGGCAGCGAAATGGTGACGAGTTCCTTCCAGCTGAACACCGTGGCGGCGACCAGGTCGAGCAGGCCGCCGAGGGCACCCGAGACGCTGGATAGCGCCGACGGCACGGCGAGCGGAACGCCGAGCAACAGGTAGACGCCGAGGGTGGCCAGCAGCAGGCTGAACCAGGACCAGCCGCGGGCGCGAGCAAGCCAGGCCAGCAGTATGCCCGCCGCGATCGCTCCGGCCGCCATCACCAGATAGCTGCTGTCCTGGTAGATCGGCCAGGCCGCCCAGACGGCGACCAGCAGCATCAGCACCACGAACAGGGCGTTGATCACGAGGGACCGTCGCTGGCTGGGTGCGCGACGCGGCCGACGCAAGGGCAGGAAACCGGGCGCGCTCATGCGGCCCGCCGGCTCAGCAGGGAACGAAAGTCGTCGAGCACGCCGATGGTCAGCACGCTCGTGCCGGCCAGGTCGCGAAAGCTCGGCTGAGCTTTCGGGTTGCACAGAACGGCAACGACCCGCACGTTGCCGTCGAATTTGAGGGTGAGCGCCTGCAGCCGCCGGGCGGTCATGGCCCCGCCGCACACCACGAACGCGATCGACATATCGGGCACCACCTGGGCCGCGAGCAGACAGACATCTTCAACGTTCATGGCCTGCGCACTGGTCTCAATCGCGGTGAGGTCGTCGAGCAGGGTGCGGGTCGATACGACGCTCAAACTCCGCACCGAACGGATGCTGCTGCGCACGATATCGGGAATCTCCTCGCTCGCCACGACGGCCAGGTCCCGACCGTCGCGAATCGCGCGCACGCCGAGCGAACCGGTGGCGCTGACCGCCATCTCGAACTCGTCCTCGGAAGCGTATTCCGCCTGGTTCAGGCTCAGCACGATAGCTAGGCGCGAACGCCGGCTCTCCTCGAACTGGCGCACCATGAGCTTGCCGGTCTTGGCGGTTGACTTCCAGTGGATGTGTCGCTGCCCGTCGCCCGGCGCGTACTCCCGAATGGCGTGAAACGAGATATCGGAGTCGACGATGTCACTCGTCGGGTTGCCCTCGAGGTCGCGCACGAATCCGGCGCTCGTGCTCGGAATCGACACGGTCACCGGGTGCACGAACAGGCGATTCACGTCGGCCCAGGCCACTTCGCGGCCGAGCACGCCGAGCGGGTCGCTGCGCACGGTCGTGACCGGGCCCACATCGATGATGCCGCGGCGGTACGCGGGCACGCGAACGTGTTCCTCGTGCACCTGACCGGCGCGCAGCAGCGGCACGTAGACATCCGCTAGCCCCCGGCCGATTGGAACGTCGACGCGACCGGGCAGTTCGAGCCGCTTGGAGATATTGGTGACGGTGAGGGTGCCGAGCACTTCGGAACCGGCCACGACCCGATCGACCGGCAGCGTGAAATCGACGCTGTAGGCGCGGCCACCGGCCAGAAACGGCAGTGAAATGAGGATGAGGGCGACCGCCACCCAGCCGATCACGATCAATTCGGTCCAGCCCAACGCCAGGCCGAGCGGCAGCAGCACGATCGCGGCCGTGACCACGACCCAGCCGGCCGGCGTGACCGTTTCGCCGACCCAGTCGACGGATGCCCGCACACCGATTCGCACAGCGCGCGCGGCCCGCATCCAGAGCACGACGGCGCCCACGAGGGTCAACGTCGTTGACCTATTCGTGCGCGTCGTGGCATACCGAGTGTGCGTTGCAGACCGGGTCTGGGTGCTGGTGCGCGCCAGATTTGATGTCTGGGAGCGCCGCGATTCGGTGTGAAAGCTCACGCCAGGTCGCTCCGACTGGGCGGAAGCACGTCGAGCAGAATCTGGCCGATAACGGCGCTCGCGGTGACGCCGTCGAACTCGGCCTCAGGGTCGAGCACCATCCGGTGGGCGAGCACCTGCTCGGCGAGCGCCTTCACGTCGTCGGGGGTGACGAAGCTGCGGCCGTGCGCGACGGCCCAGGTCTTCGCGGCCTTGGTAAGGGCACGGGCGCCACGCACGCTGACGCCCATACGCACCTGGCGAGCATTGCGGGTCGCCTCGACCAGGCGACCGATGTAGTCGTAGATAAGAGGGTTCACGAAGACGCCGCGGGCGATGTCGCTCATGCTCACGAGCGCCTGCGGGGTGATCACCGGCGCGAGGTCGTGCCGCACATCGGCGGTGCCCTCGAGAATACGAATGGTCGCGGCGAGGTCGGGGTAGCCGAGCGAGGCCTTCATCATGAAGCGGTCGAGCTGGGCTTCGGGCAGCCGGTACGTGCCGGCGTGCTCGATCGGGTTCTGGGTGGCGATGACGAGAAACGGCACACCGGTGGAGCGGGTGACACCGTCGATGGTGACGTTGCCCTCCTCCATCGCTTCGAGCAGCGCCGACTGGGTTTTCGGGCTGGCCCGGTTGATCTCGTCGGCGAGCACGACGTTGGCGAAGATCGGTCCGCTGTGAAACTCGAACTCGCCGGTCTTCTGGTCGTACACGGTGATGCCGGTCACGTCGCCGGGCAGCAGGTCTGGCGTGAACTGAATTCGGGTCGAGACGCCCTGCACGGTCTGTGACATGGCGCGGGCCAGCGAGGTCTTGCCGGTGCCTGGGTAGTCTTCGAGCAGCAGGTGGCCCTCGCTGACCATCGCGGTGAAGGCGAGTTCGATCACGTGGCGCTTGCCGAGGACGACGCGTTCAACGTTGTCGACCATCATCGTGAAGGTCGCGGCGAACCATTCGGACTGCTCCGGGGTGATTGTCATGGGTAGCTCTTTCAGTGTCACGGTTTATTGCTGTCACGGTGTTGTGGTGGTCGCCGCGGTGCACGCGACGGCGGTGGTCGTCGTGGTACCTGAGACGATTTCCAGGCCCGAGGTTTCGGGGGCGGTCCAGCTCAGGGTCCAGTTCACGTTTCTGGTCTGGGCGGCGTCCAGGGGCACATTCTGGTCGCCGTCCACCCACATTCGGCCACCGTTGGGGTTGATGACGTCGTACTGCGCAGCGGTGACCACCCCCTCGGCGAGGCCGGTGTCAGTTGCGTCGACCGCGACGGCGAGCGTGCCGCCGATGACGCAGCCACTGTTGTCGAGGCCGCTCACCGCGAACCTGACCTGCCAGGCGCGCGCGGCGTCGGCTGCTTCCACCGTCGACCAATCGCTGCACAGGGTGGAATCGGCCTCGGTGCAGTACCGCACGCGAATACGCGGGTCGGCGCCGAACACCGTCGAGCCCCTGACTGCGTCGAAGTTTTCGAAGTCGACCACGAAATCGCTCGGCGCGGTCGTCGACGATGTGGGAGCGGTAATGAGGTACTGGCCGTCAACCGGCGCCGCCAGGCCGTAGGTGTATTCCCCGTTGCCCGGGGCGGGCGGCTGCTCCCAGGTGGTGATCGAATCGACGGCGGCTGTGGCAACCCCGTAGCCGTTGGAGTAGCAGACCGTCACGAAATATTCCGTGTGTTTGGTCAGACCGTCGATTTCGCGGTCTTTCGAGGTGGCTGCGGCGCCGGCCGAGGTCAGTCCGGTCGCGGTGAGTCGGCAGGTCGCGCCCTCGGTGATTGAGGCGACGTAGAGAAATTCTTCCGGCAGGGTGCTGAAGTTCTTCTCGAAGCGCGCTTGGGCCACGGTGATCGACCGGTTCTGCGAGCTCAGCACACCGGCACTGGTGATGGCGGGCGATCCGGCCACGAGCACCGTCTGCGACGTCGTCTCCTCGGTCGGGCCGGTTCCGGCGGGCTGCTCGTGGCGGCTCAGCGGGGTCACGGTGATGTTCTGGTCGCCGACCTCGAGTGCGAGGGTGAGCTCGGTCGTTCCGAGACCGGGCGAAGCGACTCGTTGTTCGACCCCGTTGACGCTGTACCGGTTGGTGGACCGGTCGTTGTTTTCGATGGTCACGGTCACAGCACCGGTGCCGGCGCTCGTCACATCCTCGTCGAAGACCGGCTCAGCCGTGAGCGTTCCCATGCCGGGGGTGTCATAGGACCAGGCCGTGACGCCGACCGCACTGCGAGATTCGCCGACGGCGTTCACAGCCTTGGCCTCGTAGCGGTCCTTCAGACCGTTTTCGGTTGTTCGAATCACACCGCAGTTGCCCGAAACGTCACAGCGACCGACCGAAGCCCCATTGCGGTACAGGGTGAATCCCGTGAGCTTCGGGTAGGTGGAGTTCGCGCCGCCGGGGCTGACGGAAAGGGTGATCGACTCGTCGCCGTAGGCGATCTGGGTGACCGCGTTCGGCGCCTTGGGGTACCCCTGCAGGTCGACCGTGATCGACCCGTTGCGGCTGCCGGCGCTGAGCTTGCCCTGGGCATCCCTCACCACAAAACTGGCCTCGCAGACCCCGCCGGCGGCATCACCAGACCAGGAGGCCCGCACGCTGCGGGTGTTCTCCACCGCGAAGGAGACGCCGACGCAGGTGCTCGGCGCCGCGACCGACACCAGTACAAGCGGCGTGTTGCGGTACAGGTTGACCTCGCCGGCCACGCCGACGACGGCGATCGAGCAGCTCGAGCCGGAGGACTGCGAACAGGTCCGTGCCACCGTACCGCCCTTGGGCAACTCGCTCGGCGCCGGGCCGACTTTGAGCGCGAGCAGGGCCGGCTCGGCGTCGCGGTGGCTGGCGAGGCTCACCGTCACGGCCGCCTCACGGCCGGCCACGGCGTTGTCCACGACGGAGATCGTGAGAATGGCACCGTCCTGCGTCACGGTGAACTGGTCGGAGACGATCTCGGTCGCGAAGGTCAGCGCCGGTACCGCTCCCTTACCCTGCCAGTCGACCATGTGGCTGAGGTCGTAACGAATGTCGTCGGCGCCCGGGCTTTGGGTCAGTGCCGCTGGGCGCAGGGTCGGCTGCGGGTCAAGCGGTTCAACGACGATCGGCACGACCAGCTGGGTGTAATCCTCCTGGCCGTCGATGCGCACCGGCACGGTGCACGAGTCGCTCCAGGGGGCATCGGATCCGGCCCGATAGGTGACGCGGGTGCCGGCGTCGAAGGTACACCGCGCGTTTGCGCGTTCGCCCGATGAACGGATGCCCGACCGCTCCAGTTGCAGCTCGGTCCCGGCCGGAATCGACACCAGGCTGGCCAGGTTGAAGCTGACGGAGGCGTCTTCCCGAACGTTCTGCTCCACGTTGCCGTTTTTGAGCGCGAGGATGATGGCATCCGCTGAAGGAATGCGCAGGAACCCGTAGGTGGTGACTTCGACACCCTGAAAATTGAGGCCGGTCAGCGAGAACGGGGCGAGGAGTCCCTCGTCGGGAACGTCGCCGCTGATCTTCCAGCCGGAGACCGTGAGGCCGGGGTGGTCGCCCCACAGTGCGAGGGTCAGGCCCCCGACGTCGCCGGAGTTCCAGGAGACTTTGCCGGTCACGACGTCGATGCCTGTCGGGAACGAGTCGCGCTCGTCGAGAGCGACGGTCGTGTCGATGACGATGGGAAAGTCAGGAACGGAGGCGCGCACCACCTTCACAACGATGAGGCCCTGGCCGACGTCTTCGTTCTCGTTGGCGACGGAGTAGACGAAGGTGAGCAGTCCCGGGTCGTCGCCGGCGGTGAAGACCACCTGGTTGTCGGTGACCTGCTCGATGCGCTGCTGCAGGGCATCGTATTCGAGCGAGCCGGCCGTGGCGTCGGGCGTGACGCCGGTCAGGGTGAGGCGTCCGCCTCCGGGTTCCACGTCGTTGGCGGCCGGGCGCACGATCACCAGGTTGTCGGCACCGACCTGCACCTCGACGTAGTCACTGAACGTGATCGGGCTCGGGTTGGAGCGCTGGTCGAGCACACCGATGCGCACCAGGGCGATGCCGGTGGCGCCGCTGGCATCGCGCACCCGGTATTGGAATTCGATGGCGCCGTGGTAGTCGAGCGGGCTGGAATAGACAATGGCGTCGCCGGTGGCGTTGACCTCGGCGGTTCCGCGCGCCGGTTGGGTCAGTACCCGGTCGAGTACGACGGTGTCGCCATCCGGGTCGAGGCCGAAGCTGTCGAAGGGAATCTCGATGCTCTCCCCCGACAGCACGCGGCCGTAGAGGGTGTGCGGCTGTGGGGCGGTGTTGTCGCCCTCGGCGAGCACCTCGATCGAGACGACGGCCGAGTCGATCAATTCGGGGGCGCCGGCGACATAGACGCTGTAGCCGAGTTCATAGCTGCCCGGCTGGTCCGGCGCGAGGTAGCGCAGCTCGGCGCCGGCCGCGAAGGCGAGACCCCGATCGCTTCTGTTCTGCACCGATTTGGCGTTGAGCATCACGATATTGCCGTCGGGCGCGACGTCGTTGGCGAGCACGGGAATGTCAATCTGCGCGCCGACCCGTACCGAGACACTGTCGTTCCTGGCGATCGGTGCCTGCGGCACTGACGCCGGAAGCAGGTAGACGGTGGCCTCGCCGCGCACGGTGTACAGCGGGTTTTCGGTGCCGTCAGAGACGGTGTAGCGCACGATGCCGAGCTTGCCCGGCTGTTCGTCGGCGGTCGAGCCGCGCACGCGCAACACGTTCTGGCCGACCACGTCGACGCTGAGCGACGCCCCGAACACGGTGTCGGGGATAGCTTCGCCGAGCAGCAGCACCCGCCCGGCCGGGTTGGAGACGGCGGTGAAGACGTCGACGCTCGTGTCCGCCTTGGGCCGCACGAAAACGGTCACCGGGGAGGTGGTGAGTGCCTGCGCATCCGCTGACACCACCGAAATGCGCACGAAAGAGACGACTTCGCTGGCGTCGTCGGCGATGGTGAGGCTGACCGTGTAGTTGCCTGGCATAGTGGCGACGAAGTCGAAGGAGGTTCCGTTGGCGGTGACGCCGACCGTGGATCCCTCGGAGCTGATCGGGATGGTCGCCGAATTGATGCGGTACAGGCCGGCTGCGCCGGAGACGTACTCGGCCGGGCTGACCGTGAGGCGTTCGTTCACCGAGGCGAGCAGTGCGAACGGTAGGGCCGTGAGCTGCGGGGTCGGCGTGACCGCGATCGTGAGCACCTTCTCGGCCGTGGCACCGTGAATGTCGGAGACGCTCACCAGAATGGTTGCCGATTGCGCGGTCTGGTCGGTCGCGTTGGGGTGCTTGTAGACGAGCACCCCGGCCGGCGTCACGCTGACCGAGCCGACGTCGGTCGTGTTCACAACGGATGCGACGAAAATCGGATCCCCGTCGGGATCGACCCAGCCGGGCAGCACCGGAACGGTGACCGTACCGCCGGGTTGCACCTCGGGGCTCGGCCAGTCTTGCAGGCAGCCCTCGGTGCCGCACCATACCGGCGCGGCATTCACGTCGTCGCCGTGCACGGTCAGGGTGACCGTCGTGGCCGGCGAGTTGAGTCCGTCTGCGCGGGAACCGTCGGTGACGGCGTAGCTGAACGTGGCCGAGCCGCGAGCGCCGGCGGCGACCTGCACTGCGATGGCCTGGTTCGAGTCGGTGACGCTGACGGTGCCCCAGGAAGGGTCAAGCCCGGTCACCGAGGCTGGCAGCACGGTGAGCACGTCGTCGTTGGCGTCGTGGTCGTTGAGCAGCACGGGAAGCAGGGCGAGTTGGTCGCTGCGTACCCCGAAGGCATCGGCAACCGCCACGGGAGCCTTGGGCTCGACAACCTCAGAGGCTTCCTCCACGTCGTCCTGGCGCTGCGGTTCTTCAGCGACGGCGAGGGTCCAGTCCTGGGAACTCTCGACCAGGGCGCCGCCCGGAACGGTCCACACCCATCCGCTCCGGGAGTCGTTGAGAATCATGAGGGAGTCGTTGGACCGAAACGCGGGGGCTGCGTCCCCGTTCGGTGTGGCCGTGCCGTAGCTGAGCGTCGTTTCGCCGGCGCTTTCGCTGAACAGGGTGCCGCCGGTGCCGGAGGACGGCAGCCAGGCCGCGTAGCGCTCGCCATTAAAAGGGGTCGGTACGGCCGGGACCCCGAGCACAGTCTCAAAATCGCCGACCAGTTCGGTGCGGGCACCGTCAGCCAGCGCAAAGGAAACCAGGCCGGTCTGGTCGGCCACGAGCACGCCGTCGGAACCCCGCAGGTCGTCGGTGCTGCTCGGGCGCTGCAGCACGGCCAGCTCGCTCAGATTCGTCTCGACCGGTTCGTCCTGGCCGGCCAGCCAGAGTTCGTCGCCGGCCACGCTGAGCAGCGCCCAGGTATCGCCGACGACGCTCAGCTGGGTGCCTGGCTCGGTCGGCCCGTCGGTGACGGTGTCATCACCCAGAATTTCGTCGTCCGCTATGGAATAGCGCAGCACGCTGTTGGCCGCGCTGGAGTAGCTGTAGAGCACGCCGTCGGGGGTGATCGCGACGGCGTCGGAGACGTAGGAGCGGGCGGTTTCGCCCTCGATGACTTCGTCGTCGGCGTAGGGGTTGACCGGGCGCGGGGACTCGGCCGCGCCGACCGCCCCGGCGAACACCGCTCCGGTGCTCGTGAGGTAGCCGACCCAGGCCCCCGATGAGACGACGGTGCGGGTACCGGCCGGGGTCACGTCGTAGTCGGCGGCGTCGTCGCCAAGGTCGATCGGCGCGGCGAGGCTCACGTCGACGACTTTTTCGTTGTTCTGCGCGTAGAGCAGCACGGTCGCGTCGGTCTGCACCAATTCGCTCGGCGCCGGCACGGTTTTCACGGTGTCCAGTTCGAGCAGGTCGGTGTTGATGCGGGCGTACCGGTTACCGTCGCCGCTCTGCAGCGCCCAGATCGAGCTCGCGTGCACCGGAGTCTGCTTTACGTCGAAACCGTCGACGACGATGGCCACCGTGGCCAGCAACGCACCGATCGCGGCCACCGCCATAATGCGAATAATGCCGCGACGCTTCTTCGATATCACCGGGAATCGGCGGCGGGTGCGCGGCCCGGCCACTAGATCAGCCCAACGAGAAACAGGGCGCCGAACGTCGCGCCACCACCGACGACGACCGCCCCGACCAGAAGCAGGGCGAGGGCCACCGGGCGCAGGTGCGTTCGGCGAGGGCCGTCGACGTCGGTCAGCGTGCCCTCCCGCGTTTGTGAGGCCGGGCGACGGGTGCCCCGGCCGGGGCGCAGCGACGCGATGACCACGTCGGAGACGACCGGGCCGCGAGCCTCCAGGTTGTTGAAATCGACGGGCATGCCAGCGGATGCCCACGCTTCGTCCGCCACTTCGAGCGCGGTGATCGGCAGCCCCAGATCGCGCTGCACCCGCTGCAGGTCGTGCGCGCACTCGAGCAGGCTCGCCTGGCGGCTGGCCGGGTCGCGACTCATCATGCGGGCGAGGATGGTTTCGAGGGCGGGGGGAACATCCGCTCGCCCGATGCTCGTGTATTTGGCCCGGCTGATGCGTTGTTTCAGCTGTGCGCGCGATCCGGCGGATCCGGTGGGCAGGTCGAACGGGGCCCGATCGGCCAGCAGCGAGTAGAGCGTGGCGCCGAACGACCAGACTTCGGTGGCGACGGTACCGGTCGTGCGTTCGTCGACAACTTCTGGGGCGCTCCACGGCAGCGACATGGCGAACAGTTCGCCCGGGCCGCCGCCGGCCAGGGAGGCGGCGATACCGAAGTCGCCGAGTACCGGACCGCCGAAGGTCGTGGTGAGAATGTTGGACGGTTTGATGTCTCGGTGCAGCACCTTGGAGCGGTGTGCGGTTTCGAGGGCGCAGGCGATTTTGACCGCGACGCCCAGCACCGTCGCCAGGGGCAGCGGCGCAGCGCGCTCACGCGAGGAGTATGAGCCGGGGCAGAATTCCATCACGAGACAGGGGCGGCCGTCGGCCGAGATGCTCGCGTTGTAGACGGTGAGAATAGACGGATGCGAGCTGAGCCTGGCCATGACATCGGCTTCGGCGTTGAATGAGCGCAATACGTCATCGTCGACGATGTCCCGCAGCAGCACTTTGACGGCCACGGAGCGGCGCGGCATGTTCTGTTCGAACAGAAAGACGTCGGCGAATCCGCCGGTGCCGAGCGGGCGCACGTAGCTGTATCCCGACAAAACGGGCGGAACAGAGGGAAGTCGCCTGCCCATTGCTCCCCCCGACCTGCGTTGTTTCTGTCGTGCAACCTTGTGCTGGTCTAAGGTTCAAGCTTAACCACGGCGCCCGATCCCGACACCCACAAGGGGACATGGTACACCCCCACAATGGGGGTGCAAAATGTGAGCGCGGTGGGGGCCACAGAACGCTTGACCGGGCGCTAGCCGCGGATAGCGTTGCCGAGCTCGGTGTCCGCGTTGCCGAGTGCGTCGGCGGCGGCGGTGAGGAACTGACTCATGCCGTCGAGGCCGTCGAGGCCGTTGACCGCGACGGGTCGTGCCCTGCGTGAACGAGTCATACGCGGTCTGGAAAGCACCCGAAGCCGAGTCCGTCACGAAGCGGGAACCGACCAGATTGTTCACGAGCGTCTGCAGCTCGGTCAGCTTGGTGATGAGGTCTTCCTTGCCGCAACTGAGTCGACCAGCGGCATCCGTCATGTCGGACTAGGTCACATTGCGATTGGCCACGGTGTCCCCCCACTTGTTTGAGCCCGAAGGGTGCGTGTGGTCCTGACCTAATGGCAATACCCCGGACGGGTCGAATAGGGGTGCGCTCACCGTCCACTGCCCGCACTGGACGCTAGCTGCACGAAGTCGGGGTGCTGGTTCCCTGCGAGACCCGCCCGTTTCCGTTGGTCGAGCTTGCCGAGACCGCCATGGACTGGGCTGAGCCGGTCTCGACAACGCGCGGTCGGCCC
>NZ_PJJT01000043.1:0-6585 GCF_002929615.1 Cryobacterium sp. M91
CAAAGACCGCACACCCCATCAGGCCATGAGACGATTAGGACACAGAACTAAGGCACACACGATTCGCAACGACCAGTAGAAACTGCCCCGTTTACGCGGCGATCTTCATTGACGCGATCGTGGTCAAGATCCGTGACGGGCAGGTCGCTAACCGGCCCATCTATGCGGCCATCGGCGTGACGTTGGACGGCGACAAGGACATTCTCGGTTTGCGGGCCGGCATCGGCGGTGAGGGCGCTAAGTTCTGGATGTCTGTGCTGACGGACATCAAAAACCGAGGCGTCACCGACACGTTCTTCCTGGTCTGTGACGGTTTGAAGGGGCTGCCCGACGTCGTCGGGAACGTGTGGCCGTTGACACGGTGCAGACGTGCATCATTCATCTGATTCGGAACACGTTCAAGCTGTCCTCGAAGAAGGATTGGGATGCGATGAAACGAGCGGTGAAACCGATCTACACCGCTCCGACCGTCGACGCCGCACGGGCAGCATTGGATGATCTGACCGAGGTCTGGGGGAAGAAATACGGTGCGATCATCCGGTTGTGGNATGGGAAGAGTTCACCCCGTTCCTGTCCTACGACCCCGAGATCCGTCAGGTGATCTGCTCCACGAATGCGATCGAGTCGCTTAACGCCCGGTATCGGCGGGCGGTGCGTGCTCGAGGGCATTTCCCCAGCGAGCAGGCCGCTCTAAAATGCTTGTATCTGGTCACGCGAAGTCTCGATCCCATCGGTGAGGGCCGAGCTCGTTGGACGATGAGGTGGAAGCCAGCTCTCAACGCCTTCGCCATCACCTTCCACGACCGCTGGCCGAACGCAGAATCCTACTAATGAAAAACGCCGGAAACACCGTTACCGAGACACTCCCTGGTGGGCAGATCTGTTGGCCATGAGTGGGTAGCTTTCATGGCCACCAGCGGGCATTTCTAGTGGCCGCCGGTGGGCCGATCCTCACGGCCCTTGACAGTGAAACCGTCTATGTCTACCTCCGCGCCGCGGGCTGAGCTGGCTGTAGAGGATTTGGTGTGGTTTAGAGGTGGATTCCTGCTGTGTCGATCAGTTCGACCCAGCACGTTCGACGGTCGGTGCCTTCCCGGATAGCGAGGGCCGGGGCGTAGACGTCTGCTTCGGATAGGGCGGTCAGGTTGAGCCTGGTGAGGTCGGTGATGTCCACGATGGGTACTTGATAGGTGCGGTACGGTCCAAGCGGCGGGGGATTACCGTACATGGGGGCTGGAGCGCGGACCGTGTCGAGGTCGATGTCTTCTAGCTGTGGGCTTTGGTCTAGGACGAATCCAGCGGCGTGAAGAACGGTGGAGTCTTCCGTGGTCGTTGTCCATGCCGCGATCTTCCAGAACGCTTGTGGGATCTTCACGCCGCGATATATCGGATCCTCGGCTGAGAGCACGGGGGCGGTGAAGACGCTGATGCGGTTACCGTTTGTGCGTGCGTAGGTGAGGAGGTGGTCCTCGAGGCCGAGCCAGAGTTGTTTCGATTGGTTAAAGGCTCCGGCTTGCGGGGCGGCGTTGGTGTAGGCGAAGGTATCGTAATTCGCTCGCCGTGCTGTCGTTGTGTCGCCCCAGACCGGGTCCTGGCGCCGGACGAGATGTCCGCGGTCGAGGTCATTTCTGGCGTAGACGTCCTCCCCGGCCTGTTCGTAGAGCGGGATACGCGAGTCGAGGTACCAGTCGTTGCCTCGGTCAACGGTAACGAGCTGGTCCCCGTCGATGTTGACGCCGGTCGCGATTGCGAGGCGTCGCGCGGGGTCGAGGAGCACGGTGAAATGTGTGTAGAGCAGTTCACGAATCAGGGTTCCCGCGGGAGGGGCCGGGAGCGGCAGCGGAATTTCAAGGAAATCGGCGTTGTATCCTGCAGGATAAAGCAATGTGACGTTCATGGTGATATTCAAGCAGCCAGAGCCGCCATTTGGGGCTTTTGGGCTTTCGGGCGGTGTTGAGGGGGAGATTTTCGTTCGCTGGTGTCTTTTGTTGGCCACAGACACGATGTGGCTGAACGGGGGGTACCCCTATGTTGTTCGTCAAGCTGCGACGGGTGATTGGGGTTGATAGATGGTGCCGTCGCGGAGCATGGCGTACAGGACGTCGCATCGGCGTCGGGCGAGAGCGATGAGGGCTTGGTTGTGGCGTTTCCCTTGGGCGATTTTACGGTCGTAGTAGGTGCGGGAGACGGGGTCGCTCAGCGCCGCAAAAGCTGAGAGGAACAGCGCCCGTTTGAGGACTTTGTTGCCTCGTCGCGGGGGATGCTCGCCACGGATGGATGATCCGGAACGCCTGGTGACGGGAGCGAGGCCGGCGTAGGAGACGAGGTGGCCGGCGGTGGCGAAGTCTTTGCCTGAAACTTCGGTGATGAGGCGCGCGGCGGTGCGAACACCGACTCCGGGCATGCTGGTGATGGCGGGCTCCAGCGGGTGGTCGGCGACGAGCTCCTCAACCTCCACGGCAATGTCCACACGCTGGCGACGGAGGGCGGCGAGCTGCTCGGCGAGGCGTGGCAGCACGGCGCGCGTCGCGTTGGTGCCGCCCACGACAACGGTCTGCTCGGCCAGGGCTTGGAAGATTTCCTCGGCTAGGCGGCGCCCGATCCGCGGCGCGAGCTTGTGCAGGCGCGTGCCGAGCCGGGTCGGGCCGGCGGCTTTCATCGCGGTCGGTGTCGGGTATTTCTGCAGTAGGTCCAGGACAGCGGGGTGGTCGAGGTGCGGGCCCAGAACCCGCTCAAGGGCTGGGTGAACCTGCATCAGCAGCCCCCGGATCCGGTTGCTCGTCGCGGTCATCTGACCGACGATGTCGTCGTCGAATCCGCACAGCATCGACAGCTCCGCCATCTGCTCGTCCTCGAGGCGCAGCGGCCGCAGGGCATGCGGGAGGGTCCGGGCTGCCTCGGCAATGATCGCCGCGTCGCGGGCATCGGTCTTCGCTTCGCCCGGGTGCAGATCAGCGATGCGTCGCATCGCCAGGCCCGGCAGATACCCGACGAGGATGCCTTCGGCGTAAGCGACTGCGACGGGCAATGCGCCGACGGTCTCGGGTTGGTCAACGACCAGCAGCACCTGGCCGCGGAGCTTCAGCTTGCGGATGACCGCTCGCAGTTTTGCCTCGTCATTCGGGAGGGCCTTGTCGTAGAGTCGCTTCCCGGTGCGGTCCAACGCGACGGCGTGATACTCGCTTTTCCCGACGTCAACACCGATGAACACGTCAACGCTGTCGTAGTTCTCAATCATGAGTTCACCTATGTGGGCTCCACACAGGCGCAGGCGCGAGCGAAGCAGGCGGAGGTCGACGCCCTCCTGCCGAGCGAGCAGTCGCTCGCGCAGCTGGGAACGTTTGTGCAACTGGATTGCAGTAACTGGGATTTGGATGCGCCGGTGCCGGCGCTGCCGCCACTGGCCGGCTTCACCGGGCCGCAGGGTCGGTACGCGACCATCCTGCGAATTATTCAGGCTGAGCAGCCCACGGTCAGGCAGTTGCTGGGCCGGCTCGCCGCCGGCGGTGGGCATTGCACCATGGTTGGAACGCCGGAACAGATCGCCGATCAAATCGAGTTGTGGTTTCGTTCCGGTGCCGCGGACGGCTTCAATGTGATGCCGCCGCTGCTGCCGGAATCGTTGGACGAGTTCGTGGACCGCGTGATCCCCGTGCTGCAACAGCGCGGCCTGTTCCGCACCCGCTATACCGCCGATACCTTGCGTGGGCACCTGGGGCTGGAACGTCCCACGGTCGGCGCTGCGGCTGAGGGTCCTCTAGGCGAGAGGGTTTCCTCGTGCAGGGTCGCCAGGAGTGTGCGTTCGTATCCGGCGAACTCTGCCGAGGTGGTCATCGATAGCGCGCGCGGCCGGGGCAAGTCGATGGTCAGGTTCAGCCGCACGGATGCCGGCCGCGCGCTGAGAACGACGACCCGGTCGGCGAGGTAAATCGCCTCACGGATGTCGTGGGTGATCAGCACCGCCGTCCAGGCGTTCTGGGACCACACCCCCTGCAGCCAGGACTGCATGTCAGTGCGGGTGAGGGAGTCCAGGGCCCCAAACGGTTCGTCCAACAACAGGACATCTCTGCCCTGCACCACGGTGCGCAGCAAGGCCGCGCGCTGGCGCATGCCCCCGGAGAGTTCGAAAGGATGTGCATCTTCAAAACCGGACAGGCCGAAGGCCACAAAGAGGCTGGCCGCCCGTGCTCGGGCAATCTTCTTAGTTTCCCCCGCCACCTCGAGGCCGAGGGACGTGTTCTCCAGAATGCTGCGCCACGGGAACAACAAATCCTTCTGCGGCATGTAGGCAAAGTGTTCATGGTCACCGGTGACGACATACCCGTCGACCAGGACCTCGCCGGAACTGGCCGTCTCCAGGCCGGCCATAATGTTGAACATGGTGCTCTTGCCGCATCCGCTTGGACCGATCACGGCAACGAATTCGCCCGGCTGCGCCGAGAAGGTGATGTCGTCGAGGACCGGCCGTACCTGCCCGCGGCTAAGCGGAAACGACTTACATACTCCGCGCAGTTCGATCTTCGGGGGAGTCGCCTCAACCATGCCAGCTCCTACGTTCCTTCGAATGCCACGGGATGATCGCCCGTTCGGCGACGTAGGTTAACAGGAACAGGCACACGCTCACGAACGCGGTCACCGCAACGGCAGCCAGCACAAGATCGGTGCGAAACGAGTTCTTCATCATTGCCATATAAATGCCCAGGCCTCGCTCGGCGCCGACGTACTCGGCGAAGATGGCACCGGTGACGGCGTAGGTGATTCCGATTCGAAGGGCTGTGAAGAATGAGGGAAGCGCCGACGGAAGACGCACGTACACGAACTGCTTCCACCGGTTGGCCCCCATGCTGCGCAGCAGATTGATCGCGTCCCGATCGGTGCGGTTGAAACCGTCAATCAGTCCGACCGTGACCGGAAAGAATGTCACCAGGGCGATGACGATGACTTTGGGTAGCAGTCCGAATCCGAACCAGATGACTATCAGCGGCGCGATCGCAATGATGGGTATGGCTTGGGATGCCACCAGCAGTGGCACCAGTGCTCGCCGCAGCCATGGTGAAAAATCGATCAGAATCGCCAGCGTCCACGCGACGGTCAGGGAGACGGCGAAGCCGAGAAACGTTTCTTGCAGGGTGGGGAGCGTATTGTCCCAGATCGTGGTGCGGGCCTCCCAGCCCTGCTGAAGAATGCGTTGCGGTGAGGGCAGGATCGCCGGCTGCACTCCGCCTGCCGTCACCGCCACCTGCCAGGTGATCACGAGCGCGGTGAGGATCGCGGCGGGAGGCGCGAGCGCCGAGGGTGCCGTCGTGCGGGGCGCTGTAGCCCTCTTCATGGTGATGCTATTTTTCGCTGAGGTAGTGCTCGGTGAACAATGTCGACGTGTCCAGCGGCGCGGTGAGCGGTTTGCCGTCTTCGTCGGCCAAGAGGCCGGCACGGTAGAGGAAATCGGCCAGCTGCTGCCAGGTGTCTGCCGTTTGAGTTCCGACTTTACCGTTGGCATCTGTGAGGTAGGAAGCGCTCAGTTTTTTCTGGCTTTGGTAAACGAGTTCCGTGTTTTCGAAGACGCCGGGGTTGGCGTCGATCAAAATCTTCGCCGCGGCATCTGGATGGTCGGCGGCGTATTGGTACCCCTTCTGCAGAGCCTGGACGAACTGAGCAGTGGGGGCAGGGTGCTTGGCCGTCCAGGCTCGGTTTGCCTCGACGATCACCGAGTATTGGTCTGGTAGGCCATAGTCGTGCAGGGCGAAGAACTTCATCGGGGTGCCGCGAAGAGCGGCGTCGATGCCTTCCCAGGTGGTGAATGCCGAGGTGAAGTCAACTTTGCCGGCATAGAGGGCCTCATAGGCCGAGGTGCCCAGCGTGATTTTTTTGAACGCGCCCGTTCCGCCGTCGTTCTTAATAACGTCCGCAGCCTCGGTGGGGAAAGTTGCACTGGGGTCTGCCATGCCGAGGGTCTTGCCGTCGAGGTCCTTGGGGCTGCGAATGTCGTCGCGGCTGGCCAGGACCCCGATCGCCGTAGCGTCGTGCTGCAGCACCGACATCACCGAGATGTTACGCACACCCGCTGCCGCAGCGAAGGTGGCCGTGTCCTGGAAGCTGATACCGAAGTCAGCTGAGCCGGCGTTGATGAGTGCGTCGGTGGATGACTGGCTGTATGGGAGCACCTTCACCTCAAGCCCCGCTTGCGTGAAGTAGCCCTTCTCCAGAGCGACATACAGTCCGGTGTGATTGGTATTCGGTGTCCAGTCCAAGGCGAAGGTCACCGGAGTCAACGCGGTTGACGAGGCGGTGCCTGTCGCCGAGTCTGAGGCGCAGCCACTCAGAACTGTCGCCGCGGCAAGAGCGAGCGCGCCCACCGTCGCCCACCGTGAGGGCGCACTTTTAAATAGGGATAGTTGCACTGTCGTGCCCTCCGTGATTGCAGGAATATCAGGGCACGGGATGTGAGAAATTGCCTCCCTGCGCTGGCATGATCCAGATCAGGTTCGACGGTCGAAGAGGTCATGTCCCCTTGAGTGGATGCTCCTATTGATGTCAAGCGGCCTTTGGGGTGGGATTCGATTGTCGGGATTGGTCGTCGAGCCAGGC
>NZ_PJJT01000085.1:0-196276 GCF_002929615.1 Cryobacterium sp. M91
CCCGACCACGCGACAGCCCGGCACTCGAAGGCAATACCGGTGGCCCCCGCAGGCAATACTCAGTGGCCCCTAAACACTCAAATACTCACGTTAGAGCCGAATGCGACGGTTGATGACATTCTCGGCGCTCTCGCGCATGGTGTGGTTGCGGGCGCGGGCATCCGCTCGCAATCTCTTGAAGGCTTCGTCCATGTCGACGGTGCTGAGCTGGGCGATGACCCCCTTCGCCTGTTCAATCACGATGCGGCTGTTGAGGGCACGTTGCAGCTGTTCGTTGACCACGGCGTCTTCGCGCACGGTGCGTTCCTGCAGAATGCTGATCGTTGCAACGTCAGCCATGGCCTGGCCGATAGCAGCGTCTTCGGGTGTGACATCGCCGGTCTCGGTACGGAACAGATTGAGAGCGCCGATCGCCCGGTTACGTACCCGCATGGGAATGGCGTGCACCGAGCGGAAACCCTGGGACAGCGCGGCCGCCTTGAAAACGGGGTAGGTATCGCCGGAAGCGGCGATATCGCCCATGGTGACGACCTTGCCGGTGAGGTAACAGTCAACGCACGGCCCGGCCCCGGCCTGCTGTTGCAAAACTTCGACGAGATAACTTTCCTCGCTGGTTGAGGCGACGACCTGCAGCTCGCCGCTCGGATCGGCCAGCAGGAGGCCGGCAGCTGAGGCGTCGAGCAACTCAACGCATTCCTCGACGAGGGTGTGCAGCACGTCGAGAACGTCATATTCGCCCACCAGAGTGTCCGTCAACTTCACGAAGGCGGCGCTCACCATCGAGGCGCGAGTCTGAGTGACCATGGGTTAATTCTATGATCTTTCCTGTTTTTTTACTCGGTTTCCGGCGTGAACTGCAACCGCCGCGCAACCACGTCACCGGCGATTGTGCGCACGGTCTTGCCGTGCGCAAACGCGTGCCCGCGCAGGAGTAGCAGCGCATCCGTCGGCGTGACATTCATCTGCACGAGCACCATACCGGTGGCCTGATGAATTTCCCGCCTCGACAGGGGAGAAGCCTCCGTAATCGTCGCTGACGCGGTGGATTCCTTGACCCGAAGCAGCCGATCCAACAGGTTCCAGGCGGTTTGGTTGGCCAAGACCAGTGCTTTCGCCCGGTCGGTGCGATCCAGCGCTCCGGAGGTGGTGCTGTAGAGCTCGACGATGCCCACATCGAGCGCGCCGAGGGTGAGTGGAAAAACGTAGAGCGCCTCCACCTCGGTGTCCAAAAGCGCCGAGAAAAAGACCGGCCAGAGTGGATACTCACCCTCGCGCACGCGAGGTTCGAGCACGGGGATGCGCGTGCGCACCGCCTCCCACCGGGGGCCTTCGCCCAAATCGAACTGAAGCTCATCGAGGCGAGCGGCCAGCTCATCGGTGGCGCAGACGACCGTTTCGGGAACGGCCCCGCCAAACACCGAAACCGCAGCACCGGTGACCGGCAACGCGTCGAGAAATTTGGCGCACAGCGCCACGTCCTCGACGCCACAATCTGAGCTGGACAGTTCAGGCACGATCGACTAGCCCCCAGACCTAGGACGACAGCTTGCTGGTCTTAAGGATACGTGCCATCGGTTGCGGCAACAAAGACAGCGGATGAGCTTTTGCCGAGCTCGCAGCATCGGTTTATCTGCCGCAGCATTCGTTTAATATCGTGTCAACCGCAGTGCAGCCAGTAGAAGCTTTGCGCACCCAGGGTGAGCGTGAGCGATCCCTCGTCGTTGAAGCTCGGAAAGACTGCTCCACCGAACAGGTCGTACAACCGCGTTCCGGCCATGTCGACGTCGTCGATCGTGAACGCGACCGGGTTGTGCGAGAAACTGAACACGCACAGCACGGTTTCGGGCTGGTCGCCGAACATCGAGCCGGAGCCGGCGTAGCTGCGGGTGAACACCAACACCGATTCGTGGTTGGTGTTGAGTACGCGGATCGTGCCGAGTCCGAAGGTCTGGTGTGCCTTGCGCACGTGGATCACATTGCGAATCCAGTGCAGGAGCGACCCGGACTGGGCCAGCTGCGACTCCACGTTGGTCTGGGTGAAGTTGTAGACGAGGGACTGCACAATGGGCAGAAATAGCTTGCCCGGATCGGCATCCGAAAAACCGGCATTGCGGTCGGGGGTCCACTGCATGGGCGTGCGTGAACTGTCCCGGTCGGGCAGCCAGATGTTGTCGCCCATGCCGATCTCATCGCCGTAGTAAAGAAAGGGGCTGCCGGGCAGGGCAAACAGCAGGGCGTGGGCCAGTTCCAGCTCGGCCCGCGAATTGTCGAGCAGCGGGGCGAGCCGTCTGCGGATGCCGATATTGGCGCGCATCCGCGGGTCGTAGGCGTACCAGCCGTACATAGCCTGCCGGTATTCCTCGCTGACCATTTCGAGGGTGAGCTCGTCATGGTTGCGCAGGAATACGCCCCAGCCGGCGCCCTCGGGGATGTCGGTCGTTTCGGAGAGCACGCGCACCAGCTCGTTGGCCTGCTGGGAGCGTAAAGAGTAGAAAATGCGTGGCATGACCGGAAAGTCGAACGCCATGTGGCATTCCGGTTCTTCCTCGGTGCCGAAGAAGGCGGCGACCTCGCGGGGCCATTGGTTGGCCTCGGCGATCATGACTCGGCCAGGATAGTCGCGGTCGACCATGGCCCGCAGACGCTTGACGAACTCGTGAGTCGGCGGCTCGCCCTCACCGTTGCCCTCTTCGGACTCGAACAGGTAGGGGATCGCGTCGAGTCGAAAGCCGTCGACGCCGAGGTCGAGCCAGAAGCGGATGACGTCGAAGATCGCCTCCTGCACGGCCGGGTTTTCAAAGTTGAGGTCGGGCTGGTGCGAGAAGAAGCGGTGAAAAAAGAACTGCCGACGTACCGGGTCGAATGCCCAGTTCGATTCCTCGGTGTCGGTGAAGATGATGCGAATGTTGGGATACCGCTCGTCGGTGTCACTCCAGACATAGAAGTCGCCGTAGGGCCCGTCCGGGTCTTCACGGGACTGCTGAAACCATTCGTGCTGGTCCGAGGTGTGGTTGAGCGGAAAATCGATCACGATGCGCATGTTACGTTCGTGCGCCTTGGTGACGAGATCCTTGAATTCCTCGAGGGTACCGAACTCCGGCAAAATCGTGCGGTAGTCGGCCACGTCGTAACCGCCGTCTTTCAGCGGAGAGTTGAAGAACGGCGGAATCCACAGGGCGTCGATTCCGAGCCATTGCAGGTAGTCGAGCTTCGATACCAGCCCGGAGAGATCGCCGGATCCATCGGCGTTGCTGTCCACGAAGGAGCGAACCATCACCTCGTAGAAGACGGCGCGGCGATACCACAGCGGGTCGAGGGCCAATCCGGGTAACTGAATGGGTGCAGTGAAACTCACGGCTGTCCTTCCGTCCCCGCAAAGGGCTCTCTCTCGTTGCGCGTCGTGGCTTGAGTCTAGATCGAGCGATCCGGTTCAAGTCCAGCTTTGCGGAAGTCTCCCGCCTAAACTAGGGCCGGTGATCGTTTCTTCTCCCTACGACAAAGTCCTGGCTGGCCTGACGGTGCGCGAACTCACGGCAAGCGTTCTCGGCGCCAACGGGCTTAGCAGCGCCACCCAGTACTGGGAATACGGCGACCCCGCTGCCACGACCACTCTGGTTCTCGTGCACGGGTTTCGCGGCGATCACCACGGACTGCAACTGGTCGTGGCCGAGCTGCTCGGTGCCGGTGAATTGCCCAGGGCCGTCGAAACGGATGCCGCAGCTCCCGCCCTGCGCATCATCGCACCGGACCTGCCCGGATTTGGCCGGTCGGAGCCGCTCCCCGACGGGGACCATTCCCTGGCCGGATACTCCCGTTGGCTGCGCGAATTTTTGAAGGTACTGGCCCGCACGGGGCGTCTGGTCGTGCTCGGGCATTCCTTCGGATCGATCGTGGTCGCCGCGGCCGTCGCTGAGGGTCTGGCCGCCGACGACGTCGTTCTGGTCAACCCGATCGCCGCCCCGGCATTGTCCGGACCGCGTGGAATTCTGACCCGACTGGCCGTCTTCTACTACTGGGCCTCAGCCTCCTTTCCGGAGCGGTGGGGCTACGCCCTGCTGCAGAACCGGGCTATTGTGCGCGTCATGAGCGTGAGCATGGCGAAGACGCAGGACCCGGCGTTGCGGCGCTGGATCCACAGCCAGCATGATCGATACTTCAGCGCCTTCGCAAACCGTCAGGTGGTCATGGCCGCGTTCACCGCTTCGGTCAGCCACGACGTGAGCGAATTTGCGGCACGCATTCCGCAACCGACGCTGCTGATCGCGGCCGACCGCGACGACATCACGCCGCTCGCCGCGCAATATCGGCTGCAGAGCTTGTTCCCGAACGCGACCTTGCGCGTCGTCGACAACGTGGGTCACCTCATCCACTACGAAACGCCGAAACCGGCGGCCACCTACATTCGTGAATTTCTTGCCGAGGAGCGACCGGAGTGAGAATCGTGGTCGACTGCCGGTACGTCCGGTTGGATCAGCACGACGGCATCAGCCGATACACCGCTGGTTTGGTGACCGAACTCGGCCGGCTGCATCCGCTCATCATGCTGATCAGCGACCATCGGCAACTGGCGATGCTGCCGGCCTTGCCGTGGCAGCTTGTGCGGGCACCGACCAGTCTGCTCGAACCGCTGATCGCGCTGTCGGTCAACCGGTTGAAGCCCGACGTGGTGTTCAGTCCGATGCAGACCATGGGCTCGTGGGGCCGCAAGTATCGGCTGTTTCTCACCGTGCACGACCTCATTTATTACCGCAACCGCACACCACCGCGTGACCTGCCTGCGTTTATCCGTCTGCTCTGGCGGGCGTACCACCTCTCCTGGTGGCCACAGCGGATGCTGCTCAACGGCGCCGACGGCGTCGTGACCGTGTCCGAGACCACCCGGACGCTGATCACAGAGCACCAGCTCACCAGGCGACCGGTCACGGTGGTGGCCAACGCCGCCGATCCCGTTCTGGGGGCGATGCGTCATCGCAGCATTCCGGAGACCACCCGGCTCGTCTACATGGGCTCGTTCATGCCGTACAAGAACCTCGACACCCTGGTTCTGGCCATGGCCGACCTGCCGGAATACGAGCTGCATCTGCTCAGCCGGGTGTCCGCAGCCGAACGTTCCCGGCTGAGCCGCCGTGCCCCGCAGGCGCGCCTGGTCTTTCACGATGGGGTCAGCGATGCCGATTATCACCGGCTGTTGCGCTCGGCCACCGCACTGGTGACCGCCTCGATCGATGAGGGCTTTGGAATTCCGCTGGTCGAGGCGATGAGCCTCGGCATCCCCGTTGTGGTCAGCGACATTCCCATTTTTCGGGAGATCGGCGGGGTCGCCGCCCTGTATTTCGACCCTCGCAGCGCGAATTCCATTGCTACGGCTGTTCGGCGCCTCGCCGAGCCGGGGGAGTGGGCGGCCAGATCGGCCCAGTCAGTCGATCAGGCGGCGCGGTTCACCTGGGCCGCTTCGGCCCGAACCCTGCTCGAGGTATTGGAAGGTACCGAGCCCCCGGCATAGCCGTTCGCGGTCCGTGACCTAATGCCGTGAATCGACCGAGAGTCGCCTGCGAATTCGCTATTCTCAAACGATGACACGATTCGGCCGGCGCCGCCCCAGCACGGAAAGCGGGTCGGGTCTCTCTCTGCTGTGGCCCCGCGGCATCCACCCGGCCTGGATCATCGCCGCCGTGGCCTTTCTTGCGCTCGTCGGTGCGGCCGGATTCCGTGCGGCCCCTGGAGTGCTCATGGTGCCGATCGAGGAGGAATTCTCCTGGTCGCGGGGGGAACTCGCGGCAGCCGTTGGGGTGAACCTGCTGTTGTTCGGTCTGACCGCGCCGTTCGCCGCTGCCCTGATGCAGCGATTCGGCATTCGCGGAGTGACGACGGGTGCGCTCTTCATCGTCGCAGCGGGAAGTGCGCTCAGTACCTTCGCCACGTCACCGTGGCACCTCATGCTCACCTGGGGGGTACTGATCGGCACCGGAACGGGGTCGATGGCGCTCGTGTTCGCGGCCGTCATCAGCCAAACCTGGTTCGTGAAGCGGCGCGGCTTGATCGCCGGGGTGCTCACGGCCGGAAGCGCCACCGGCCAGCTCATCTTTCTCCCCTTCATCGCCCAGCTCGCCGTCACGACCGGTTGGCGAAGCGCGTCGCTTCTGATCGCACTCGGCGCGATCCTGGTGGTGCCGATCGTGCTCATCTGGATGCGCAACTCTCCGGCCGACCTCGGCACCACGCCCTACGGCACGCCGGAACTGCCCGAACGGGCCGACGGAGCTGCAGGACCGGCGGCATCCGCTCTGTCGAACGTTGTCGCGACGCCGAAACGAAACCCGGCGGTCGAAGCCCTCAGCGCCCTGAAGTTTGCCAGCCGGCATCGCACATTTTGGGCTCTCGCCGCCGGATTCGCCATTTGCGGGGCGACGACGAATGGCCTGATCGGCACGCATTTCATCCCCTCGGCGCACGACCACGGCATGCCGGAGACCACCGCAGCTGGATTGCTGGCCGTGGTCGGAATCTTCGACATTGTCGGAACGATCGCCTCCGGCTGGCTGACCGACCGGTACAACCCGAGAATTCTGCTCGCCGGATACTACGCCTTTCGGGGCCTGTCGCTGCTCGCACTACCATTTCTGCTGTCGGCAACCGTGCACCCCAGCATGGTGATCTTCATCGTCATCTATGGTCTGGACTGGGTCGCCACCGTTCCGCCGACGATCGCGCTCTGTCGGGAGCTGTTCGGCGATCGCGGTCCCCTCGTCTTCGGCTGGGTGTTCGCCGCGCACCAGATCGGCGCTGGAATCGCGTCGGTCGCCGCCGGGATCGTGCGCGAGGAAACCGGGCACTACACGGTCGCCTGGATCGGCGCCGCTGGCCTCTGCATTATTGCCGCGGTGGTCAGCGTGAGCATTCGCCGCGGAACCCCGACCGGCGATGCCGTTCCAGCGGCCAGGGTCAACGCCGACAAATTTGAGTAGCAGCGAAGGTCACGCGTGCAGGGCTTGTGGCCACGGGTGAGGTGCCAACTCTGGCCCCATGGTGCTCGCCGCTGGCGAAAACGAAGGGGCGAAAAGTGGCACCTTGCTCCGCTGAGGCATTCCACTGAACACGAGGTGCCAATTTCAGCGCCCTAAAGGCGCCCGCAGATCAGCTGGAGGCGTCACAGCACCGGCGACGAGCCGCGGTCGCCCGGCTCGCGCATCGCCGCATCGAAGTGGGTCAGCAGCAGCTGATCGTCCGCCCAGGCGAAATCGTGCACGGACCCATTGGCGATGTACTCGCCGTGCCGAGGGCGGTCGCCGTCCGTGAGGTGACGCAGCAGCGTTCCGATGATGCCGCCGTGACTCAACACGAGAACGGATTGGCCAGCATGCCCGGCGGCAAGTGCTGATAGCGCAGCGAGCACCCGGTCAATGACGTCGCGGCGGGTCTCGAGTCCGGGAACAGCCACACCGTCAGGAAAACGGTACTGACGCTCGGCGAAGGTGAGGCCCTCGATGGCGCCGTGGTGACGTTCGGTCAGGGCGGGAACCACCTCGGGTTCCTCCAACCCGAGCTCCGCGGCAATAATTCTGGCCGATTCCGCAGCGCGCATCAGAGGGCTGGTCACGATGGCATCCCACTGCCTGCTCTGCAGACGCTCAGCGGCGGAGACGGCTTCGGCGCGCCCGGTGGCGTTGAGGGGAATGTCGGTGCGGCCCTGGATCCGCTGGTTCAAATTCCAGTCGGTCTGGCCATGACGCACAATGGCGAACCTGGTCACGAGTGATTGCCCCGATTCACCGGTGATTCCCCGGGCCGCGCACAAGCGCGGTCAGCCCAGCAGCCGGTCGGCCAGTGCGGCGAGGGTTTCACTGGTTCCGGCCTCGAGCTTGTGCAGGGCTCGCCCGTCGCCCTTGGTCACCCCACGGTTAATTACGATGATCGGCAGTTTGCGGCGCCTGGCCTGCTCGACCAGACGGATGCCCGAATTCACCGCGAGCGACGACCCGGCAACGATCAGGGCATCCGCAGCCTGAATCAAAGCGGCTGCCTCCAGAAACGTTTCCGTCGGCACGAGTTCACCGAAAAAGACCACCCGGGGCTTGAGCATGCCGCCACAGACCGTGCAGGCCGGCACCACGAAGTCGTCGATGTTGCCGACGTCGGCATCGCCGTCGGGAGCGATTCGGATGCTGTCCGAATCACGCAGAACCGGGTTGTCGGCCTCCAGCCGGGCAGCGATGCTATCTCGGCCGAATGCCTGCCCGCAGTCCAGGCAGATGACCCGGTCGAGGGACCCGTGCAGTTCGACGACATGGCGCGATCCGGCCCGAGTATGCAGTCCGTCGACGTTTTGGGTGATGACCCCGGCAATGGCGCCGGCGCTTTCCAACTGCACGAGAGAACGGTGTCCGAGGTTGGGTTCGGCCCGTCGAAAAACGCTCCAGCCCAGGTGACTGCCGGCCCAATAGCGTTTGCGGGATCGTTCGTCGGCGACAAAGGTCTGAAAGGTCATCGGCGTGCGCTTCGGCGCGCCTTCCCCGCGATAATCGGGAATTCCCGAATCGGTGCTGAGGCCGGCACCGGTGAGCACGGCGGCGCGCTTGCCGCGCAGGAGCGTGGCGACGGCATCCACTGCCCGCTCGGAATCGAGGGCGACCGTCGAGGTGAGCGCGGCGGCGGCGGCGGGGGCGTCGGTGGGCTCGAGCGCGTCCACCAGGACCGTGTCGCTGGGCACGACCGGGTCGGCAGTCATCGGCGTTCCTTTCGGGCAGAGACGGGCAGCAAAAGATGTTGGTCCCTTGATTCTAAACTCGTCTGTTTTCCCGTTTGACTACCCACCTGTCAGGCTTGAGCTCAATACCCCTTCTGAAAGGCACTTTTCCGTGCAGATCACCCGCATTACCGACCTGTCCAGCCCGGGTCTCGCCGACTATTCGCGTTTGACCGACGTGGCACTGCGACGAGTGCTGGAGCCGGCCGGCGGCCTCTATATCGCCGAGTCACCCAAGGTCATTGCTCGTGCTCTTCGGGCCGGCCATCGCCCGCGCTCCCTACTTATTCAGGAACAGTGGATGCCCGACGCCGAGCGATTGCTCGCCGATTGGCCCGACGTTCCTGTTTATGTCGGCGAGGCGAGCGTGCTGGAACAGCTGACCGGCTACAACCTGCATCGCGGTGCCCTCGCCGCGATGCACCGGCCGGTGCTCGAGCCGGTCGAGGCGCTTCTCACCCATGCCCGCCGCATCGTGATCCTCGAAGACATCGTCGACCACACCAACGTCGGGGCCATCTTTCGCTCCGTGGCCGGGCTTGGCGCCGATGCCGTGCTGATCACCCCGCGCTGCGCCGACCCGCTCTACCGGCGCAGCGTGCGCGTGAGCATGGGCACGGTGTTGCAGGTGCCGTGGACCCGCCTCCCGGAATGGAGCGTGGCCACCCCGCTGCTGCACGCCGCCGGTTTTCACCTCGCCGCGCTGGCGCTGGCCGACAATGCGGTCTCCCTCGACGTGTTTGCCGAGGCGCCGCCCGAGCGGCTCGCGATCATCCTCGGTGCCGAAGGCGACGGGCTCAGCCAGCACGCGCTCGAAGCCGCCGACACGGTCGTGACCATTCCGATGCTGCACGGCGTCGACTCGCTCAACGTCGCCTCCGCGAGCGCGGTCGCGCTGTACGCGCTGCGCACGCGTGCGTGAGCGCGCCGACCCGCTGAGCGCGACGAAGAAGTTAGGCTGAGCGGATGTCTCCCTCCCGGCGTGTCACCCTCCGACGGCGTCGACTCGCCGTCGCCAGCGTTCTGCTCGTGGTGCTGGGCGGCGTTGGCTATGTCGGCGCCACCACCCTGGCTCCCGTTCCGGAGAGCGCTGCCACGATCGTGCAGCCGGCGGCGCTGACCCAACCAGCCGCCGCTCTGGTCTGGCCGACCTTCGGTGAAAGCGCGATCGGCGCGGTCGGTTTTCCCGGCGTTCTGGCCTCGAGCGGCGAACAGGGCACGGTGCCGATTGCGAGCATCACCAAGATGGTCACCGCCCTCGTCATCCTCGATGCTAAACCGCTGGGCGCGGGGGAGGACGGCCCCGCGATCACTTTCACCGACGCCGACGTCGATATCTACTACGAGGTGATCGCCGAAAATGGGTCGGTTGCGCCCGTGGTCGCCGGAATGGAACTGACCCAGCGGCAGGCTTTCGAAGCGATGCTGCTGCCCTCGGCCAACAACTATGCGGCGTCTCTCGCGGTGTGGGCGTTCGGCTCGACCGACGGCTACCTGGCGGCAGCGAAAACCTGGCTGGCCGACAACTCACTCAGCCAGACCAGCGTCGCCGACACGAGCGGCATCTCGTCGTCGAGCGTGAGCACTCCGGCCGACCTCGTTGAGATCGGCAAGCTCGTCGTCGGTCACCCGGCGCTGGCCGAAATCGTCGCCCTGCCCTCGGCGGTGCTGCCGGTCATCGGCACCATCACCAACACCAACAAGCTGCTCGGTCGCGACGGCGTCGACGGCATCAAGACCGGTACAACGGACATCGCCGGCGCCTGCCTGCTCTTTTCCACCGATTTCACCGTCGGCGACAACACGGTCACGCTCGTAGGCGTGGTGCTGGGTGGTTACACCCACTCCGAACTCAATTCGGCGATCGCCGCGCTGATCCAGAGTGTGCAGCCCGGGTTCCACGACGTCGTCCTGGCCGAGGCTGGCACCGTGTACGGCAGCTATAGGACCCAGTGGGGTGACGTGAGCGATATCGTCGCCGCGCGGGCGGCATCCGCTTTGGTCTGGTCAGACTCACCTATTTCGGGTTCCGCGACGGCGACCGATTTGCAGCTGGGCCGGGCCGGCGACGACGTCGGCGAGTTGTCGTTCACGATCGGCACGGGATCTCCGGTGACGGTGCCGCTTGAACTGCAGGACAGCGTCACTGATCCCGGCCCGGCCTGGCGCATGGGCCACCCGGGCGAACTCGCCGCCGGCTGACCCGCCCGGCTGCCCACCCGCCCGGCCATGACCAGCTCCGTCTAGTGGACCGAAATGCGGGTCAGACGCGGGGGAGCGTGGAGGGGCCGGCTTTGGGACGTTTGGGCAGTACGTGATCGCCGGAGGACTGGTGGCGCACCCGGCGCAGCACCCACGGCACGAGGTACTCCCGCGCCCAGGCAAAATCTTCGGTGCGGGCCTGCCGCCAGGTGGTTCCGGGCATGGGCTCCGGCTCGCTCGGCTCGAGCGAGTTCTTCACATTGAGGGTCTGCAACACCATGCGCGCCACGGTGTGGTGCCCGAGGGCATTGAGATGCAGCCGGTCGGGCGCCCACATGCGCGGATCCTGAATTTCGGTGAGCTGCCACATGTCGGCCACGATGCAGTCGTACTTCGTGGCAATGGCCCGGATGTTCTCGTTGTAGATCGCGACCTTGCCGCGAATGCTACGAAACACGGGAGAGAATCCCACGTCGGCTCCGGTGAACAGCACGACCGTCGCGCCGTCCCGGGAGAGCCCGGAAACCACCTCATCGCAGCGGGCCGCGATGAAATCCGGGTCAGTTCCGGGGCGAATGACGTCGTTGCCGCCGGCCGAAATCGTGATCAGGTCCGGGCGCAGGGCCAGCGCTGGCTCGATCTGTTCGTCGGCGATCTGCCGGATGAGTTTGCCGCGCACGGCCAGGTTGGCATAGGCGAAATCATCGGTCCCTTCGCTCAGTACCTCGGCGACCCGGTCGGCCCAGCCCCGGTGCCCACCAGGGCTCTGCTCTTCCGGGTCACCGATGCCCTCGGTGAACGAATCGCCGAGCGCGACGTAGCGCGACCATGGATGCTGTTGCTTCGTCATCAAACCATTGTGTCTGAACCCTGAGCCATTGGTGCAAACGGTGCCGTCGGCGACGAACGTCGGTGGTCTTTGGTAGATTTGTGAGAAGTGAATACTCCATCGGTTTTCGGTCCCGCGCAGGGAACGAGTGCAGCCGAACACCTGTCGCCGTCCTTCCCCGAACGCGCGGCCTGGGGTACCGCCGGCAAGCTGCGCGCCTGGCAGGCCGAGGCGCTCGAGGCCTACTTCGTGCACGAGCCACGCGACTTTCTCGCCGCGGCAACGCCGGGAGCGGGAAAGACCACGTTTGCCCTGCGTCTGGCCGCTGAACTCCGCTCCCGGCGCACAATCGACCGCATCACCGTTGTCGCGCCGACCGAGCATCTCAAAAACCAGTGGGCGGATGCTGCGGCGCGCGCCGGCATCCGTCTCGATCCCATGTTCAAGAACGCCGACCGCAGTTACGGCAGCCACTATCACGGCGTCGTCGTCACCTATGCCCAGGTGGCTGCCCGAGCCGCCCTGCACAAGCAGCTCACCGAGTCCAGCCGCACCCTGGTCATCCTCGACGAGATTCACCACGGGGGAGATGCCCTCAGCTGGGGCGACGCGATTCGTGAGGCCTTCGGCCCGGCCACCCGGCGCCTCTCACTCACCGGCACCCCGTTTCGCTCGGACACCTCGCCGATCCCGTTCGTCAGCTATCTGCCCGACAAACACGGCATCCGTATGTCGCAAAGCGACTATGCCTATGGCTACGGCCGAGCCCTCGCCGACGGTGTTGTGCGCCCGGTGATGTTCATGGTCTACGCCGGGCACATGAAGTGGCGTACCCGGGCCGGCGACGAGATGGAAGCCAAGCTCGGCGAGGGCAACGCAAAGGACATCACCAGCCAGGCCTGGCGCACCGCGCTCGAGCCCAGCGGGCAGTGGATTCCCTCGGTGCTGCGCGCCGCGAACTCCCGACTGACCGAGGTGCGGCGCGGCATTCCGGATGCCGGTGGCCTCGTCATTGCCACGGACCAGACCACCGCACGCGCCTACGCCGTCATCCTCGAAGACATCTGCGGTGAACCGGTCACCATTGTGCTCTCCGACGAGAAGGAAGCCAGCGACCGGATCGATGAGTTCTCCAAGAACACCCGTCGGTGGATGGTCGCCGTGCGCATGGTGTCGGAGGGCGTCGACGTGCCGCGGCTTGCCGTCGGTGTCTATGCGACCAGCGCGGCCACACCGCTGTACTTCGCCCAGGCGATCGGCCGGTTCGTGCGCGCGCGCCGACGCGGCGAAACGGCATCCATTTTTCTGCCCAACGTGCCCGGGCTGCTCAGCCTCGCCAACGCGCTCGAGCTGGAACGCGATCACGCCCTCGATCGCAGCAATCGTGACGACGGCGACGACGGCATGTACAACCCCGAAGATGCCTTGGTCGCCGCGGCGAACAAGGAAGACAAGGCGTCAGACGACCTGGGCCTGGACGACTTCACCTGGCAGGCCCTCGACTCGCAGGCCACTTTCGACATGGTCATGTTCGACGGCGACGAATTCGGTGAGCTTGCCGAACCGGGCACCGACGAGGAATTCGACTTCATCGGCATCCCCGGCCTGCTCGAACCGGAACAGGTGTCGGAGCTGCTGCGTCAACGCCAGTCACGGCAGTCCAAACGTTCAACCGACAAGCGCAAGGATCCGGTGACGGGGGAGATCGCCCCGCTCGAGCCACCGCCCCTGTACCGAACCCTGAAGGAACAGCGCACCCTGCTGTCGAGCCTCGTGGGCATGTGGTCCAAGCTCGCCAATGAACCGCACGGCATGATCCACGCGGAGATGCGTCGGATCTGCGGCGGGCCCGCCGTCGCCCAGGCCAGCGTGACCCAGCTGCAGATGCGGATCGATCTGCTGCGCCGCCGCCTCGGTCGCAGCTAGGCCGTCGCGACTGCTCCCACCGGCACGCGGGCGACCAGCAGGGCTGTGAGGATGTCGTCCATCAGATCGTCGACGTGCTCGAGCCCGATCGACAGCCGCACGATGCCGGCCCCCGGTCGTGCATCAGCCGCCACCGGTCGGTGGGTGAGCGAGGCCGGATGCTGCACGAGCGAATCAACCCCGCCGAGTGACACCGCGTGGGTGATCAGTCGCAGCGCCTCGGTGAAGCGCACAGCGGCGGCAAAGGAGCCGAGATCGAGCGCGATCAGGGACCCGGCCCCGGCGCTCTGCCTGCCGATCAGCCCGTGCGGGTCCTGGCCCGGCAGCCCGGGGTAGAGCACCCGGGTCAGCGCCGGATGGGCGCTGAGCCGGTCAGCAATCTCGCCAGCACTCGTCTGTTGGGCGCGCACCCGAATCGGCAGGGTGCGCAGCCCGCGATGCAGCAGGTATGCGTTGAACGGCTGCAGCAGGCCGCCGGTCAGCGCGCGTACCTGTCGCAGCCGCACCATCCACTCGGCCGGCCCGGACACCGTGCCGCCCATAGCATCGCCGTGACCGCCGAGAAACTTGGTCGCACTGTGCAGCACGAGCGTGGCGCCCGACTCGACCGGGCGCTGCAACACGGGCGTCGCAAAGGTGTTGTCCACCAGCACGGGAACCGAACCGGCAGCATCCGCCACCGCCCGGATGTCGGTCAACTCAAGCGTCGGGTTGGCCGGTGACTCCAGAATGACCAGACCGGTATCTGAGCGGATGGCCGCACCAACGCCGGCCAGGTCGGTCCAGGTGACCATCGTGCCGAGCAGCCCGTTCGCGAGAACATGATCGGTACCGCCATACAGGGGACGCAGCGCCACAATGTGCGGTTTGTCGGCCGTCACGGTGGCAATAAGGGTCGCGGTCAGGGCCGCCATTCCGGTGGCGAAGGCAACGGTGCCGGCGGTTCGTTCCAGGGCCGACAGTGCGTTCTCGAACCGGGCGACGCCTGGCTGCCACAGTCGCTGGTAGACGGCGGAATCGCCGGGTTCCGGCGTGCCGCCGGTGGCGAGGTTTTCGTAAGAATCCCCGCCAGACTCCACTCCGCGCAGCGGATTGGTGGTGGACAGATCGATGCCCGGAACGTGCGTTCCGGCCTCGGTGAGACCGTCCATTCCGGCGTGCACGGCAACGGTTTCGATATGTGACAGCGGTGGCAACATGAGCCAACAGAAACAGGTTCTGCCCTTGAACGCAAGTGACTATGCAGACCCTTGCAAATAACAAACCCGAATCGCATAAGCTTGCTAGAAATAAGGGAGTCTGCTGATGGAATCAAAGAAGCCGGAACTTGACCGGGTCGACCGTGCACTGCTGCGCGCCCTGTCGGTCAATGCTCGGGCCTCCGGTGCGGCCCTGGCCAGCGAGATCGGAGTGGCCGAGTCCACAGTATCGCTGCGACTGCGTCGGTTGCAGCAGCTCGGCCATATCCGTGGCTACCGGGCCAATATCGACCTGGCCGCGCTCGGCGCCAGCCTGCAGGCGCTTATCTCGGTGCGGCTGGCCAAACATGCCCGGGTGCAGATCGATGACTTTCGGAATGCCGCCCCGCACTGGCCCGGTGTGATCGGGCTCTTCCACACGGCCGGTGCCGACGACTACCTGCTGCACGTGGCTGCAGCGGATGCCTCGCACCTGCGCGACTTTGTGCTGGAACATCTCGCGGAGCATCCGGCCGTCGCCCACACCGAGACCAACCTGATCTTCGAGTATGTCGACGGTGATGGGTGGCAGGACCTGGTGAAGTAGACCGGTCAGCCACGAGGATTAAAACAAGAACGCCCCCCGCCTGAGCGGGAGGCGTTCTTCGCAAGCTCTATTTAGAGGGCGCGGATGTTCTCGGCCTGAGGACCCTTGGGGCCCTGGGTTACCTCGAACTCGACCTTCTGGTTCTCATCGAGGGACTTGTAGCCATTCGACGCGATCGCGGAGTAGTGCGCGAAAACATCGGCGCTTCCGTCGTCGGGTGCGATAAAGCCGAAGCCCTTTTCAGCGTTGAACCATTTCACGGTACCTGTTGCCATTTGTAAAACTCCTCCAGGAGTGTTAGACCGGCCCCGACTGTCGGGACCGTTCGTCGCGGTATTCGTCGTCCGCTTCCGAAAGGAATGTGGCGCACTAACTGTGATCCAGATGAATCACGATCAATGCGTTTAAGACGTGCAAGCACTACAACTTCGAGTCCAACACTAGCCCACAAGTCTGGATGGTTTCGGAATTCAGCGCCTTTTTTACCGGAAAGCGTGTCGTTTGCTGCGGAAAAGGGGTGAACTCCGGGTCCACCACTGGGAATGACCGCGAATGCGAAATTACCGAAAACGACGACAAAACCGTCATTCCGCTGTCACAAAGTCGATCAGGTGTTCCACCCGGCCGAGAAGTTGCGGCTCCAGATCGGCAAAAGTGCGCACCTGGCCGAGGATACGCTGCCAGGCCCTGGCAATATCAGCCTGCTCTTCGTGCGGCCAGCCGAGTGTCGCGCAGATTCCGTGCTTCCACTCGATGTTTCGCGGTATCTCGGGCCAGGCGGCGAGGCCGACGCGAGCCGGTTTCACCGACTGCCACACGTCGACAAACGGATGCCCTACCACCAGCACGTTCGCCGCAAACGGCCCGCGCGCCACAGCCTCCGCAATGCGACTCTCCTTCGACCCCGGCACGAGGTGGTCGACGAGCACGCCGACGCGGCGCCCGGCACCCGGTCGGAACGCGCGCAGAATCTCGTCCAGGTTGTCTACGCCCTCGATGTACTCGACGACGACGCCCTCGATACGCAGGTCGGCACCCCAGACCTTCTCCACGAGTTCGGCGTCGTGCCGGCCCTCAACGAAGATCCGGCTGGCGCGCGCGACGCGCGCCGGGGCATCCGGAACCGCCGTTGAGCCCGAGGCGGTGCGCACTCGGCCGAGGGCTGCCGCCATGGTCGGAGCTATCAGTGTGACCGGTTTACCGTCGATAAGAAACCCCGAGCCGAGCGGAAACAGGCGGAGCTTGCCGTGGCGGTCTTCCAGAGTGACGATCTTCTTCTCGACCCGAATGACGGCCCCGCAGAACCCGGTCGCGACCTCTTCCACCACGAGGTCCCTGGTCGCTTCCTGGGTCGGAATAATGATGCGACCGGCCTCGCGCCAGCCGGGGGAGAGCACGTCTGCGCTGTATCGATCGTCCATTGCATCGACGCTAGCTGATGCTCACCAATACGTTAGGTAGGCAACGGTATTCTGGAGACATGTGTGGTCGATTCATCATTACCGATACGGCGCCCGATCTGGCTGCCATGTTCGACGTCGAGCATGAGGGAGAGAACCTGCCGGAACCCTCGTGGAATATTCGGCCAACGGAGCAGATCCCCATCGTGCTCGAGTCGGCGCGCACCGATCCGGCCGTGCGCCGGCTGGAATCGGCGCGCTGGTCCCTGATTCCGGCCTTCGCCACCGAGCCCACCTCGAAGTTCCCGACCTTCAATGCGCGAGCCGAGACCGCCGCCGAGAAACCGACCTTCAAAACGTCGGTGCGTTCCCGGCGTGCGCTCGTGCCGGCCACCGGCTATTACGAGTGGCACACCGACGGAACTACGAAGAAGCCGTACTTCATCCACTCGGACGACGGCCTTCCGCTCGCCTTCGCCGGCCTGTACGCCTGGTGGAAGAATCCGGCGGCCGCCGACGACGACCCAGCGCGGTGGGTGCTGTCCGCCACAATCCTGACAACGGATGCTCTGGGCCCTCTCACGCAGATTCACGACCGCACCCCGGTTCCCCTGCCCGAGGAGTGGTGGGACCAGTGGCTGGATTCGGCCACGGACGGCGACCAGACGCTCGTCGATGCTGCCGTCGCCGCATCCTATGAGGTTGTGGAAACACTGAACTTCTACGCGGTAGCGCCGGTCGTCGGCAATGGACCCGAACTGATCGAGCCGCTCGACGCGATCGTCGGCGATTTCCTGTAATTCCGATCGGCCCCAGCCGGTACGCTCGAATAAGTACGTTCAAACCAGTTGCTGGGCGAAAAGACCGGGCACTGCCGTGAAAGGGTTTCCCATGCACATTGTCGCCTTTATCGCCGCGTTCGCGATCTTCGTCCTCGGCCTCTGGCTGTTCGGTCTGGCGTTCTCCGTCACGTCGCTGATGGGACTGACCTTCGTAGCCGGAATTCTCTGCGTGTCTCTCTCTATGGCGATCCCGTTCCACTTGCTGCGCGACTAGCAGCCACGCTGAACCCTCGCTGCTGTGAGACCGGCGCCCTCGGCGGGATGTCAGATTCCCGCGATACGGTAGATTCTCTCATCGTCTCTGAGACGATCTGCTCGCACCCGCAGAAAGGTACCGTTCAGGATGCATGACAGCCCGGCCGCATCCACCCCCTACGAGGTGCTCGGCGTGAGCCCGACGGCGACCAACGACGAGTTGCGCCGTGCCTACCGGCTCCTCCTGCGCAAAACTCACCCCGACGTCGGAGGCAGCGCGACCCGGTTTCATGCCGTTCAGCTGGCGTGGGAACGCATCGGTACTCCCGATCACCGGGCGGCCTACGATCGCCGTCGCTTCGGTGACACCGATCCAGAAGCGGATGCCTACGCCGCTCCCGCCGCCCGTGGCCCGGCCACGAAATCCAGCCTGAAAACCCGCATGCACGGTCACCCCGGCGGCCAGGCACGCCTGAGATACCTGGATCTCGTGCGCGAATGGGCTGGCCGCGGTGCCGTCATCGACGATCCGTACGCGCCAGCCCTGATCCGCAGCGCCCCACGTCTCGTGCGGCACTGCCTCGCCAAGGCCCTCGCCGAGGAGGCCACCGCCCAACTCGTGGCCAACCTCGGCATCGGATTCACCGCCTGGCACGACATCGACACCGGCCCGCAGACCGACAAACTCGACCACATCATCCTCGGCCCGGCCGGCCTGTTCGGCATCCTCTCCGAAGACTGGGGCGGCCCGGTGCAGCTGCGCCGCGGCGAACTGGTCGGTGACGATCTCGACCCCGACGACCGCCCGATCCATCAGTTCGAAGACGCCGCCAAATCGATTACGCGTGCCCTCAAGGTGCGTTTCACCGCCCTCATTATCGTGCTGCCCGACGGCGCACTCGACGAAGCGGTGTCCCTGCCGAAGCGCGGCCGCCGCCCGATGATCATCGGCATTCCGCGGTCACGACTGGTCGGCGTGCTGCGTGAGGGACTGATCGGCATGGAACGGGGCAGCTTCGAGAAGGTCTTCGAGCTGCGCAGCACGCTGCAGAATGGCATCCGCTTCGTTAATACGTGACGATCAGGCGGGCAGCGCCAACTTGTCGACCCAGTAACGCAGAAAAGTTGCCCCGGCTTCATCGTGAATCTGATCACCGATGACGATGACCGGATACGGCCGGTCGAGAATTCCATCGGCCGGGCGCACGTCGACGTGCGACACGTCGTAGCCGGCCTCGTGCAGGTGGTCGGCCATGCGGTAGTCGCTGCGCGAATCACCCACCGACCGCCACAACCGGGGAAGCGGACCGCTCTCGGCAAAGAAAGCGAGTGCCCGCTTGGCCGCATGGTTCTTGTCCAGGGTGACCGATTCGATATCGGTCGAGATGATGGTGGCGTCCAGCCGAAACGGAATCTGCCCCGAGGCATCGGCGCTTTCGCGATCCTCGAATCGAACGCCGAGCCCGTGCCCGACCATAATGGCGAAAGCGGCGTCATTGAAGTCGGATTGGCGAGCCTGAAAGGCCGCCCGGCTGACATCGGTGCGCTGCTCAACCGAGATCATCGCCTGCTTGGTCTCGTCGAAGAACATCTCGGCGGCGAATGAGTCGGCGACCAGTTGGCGCACTTCGTCGGTGACGGCCAGCGGTAGGGCGACGGCCCGATCAACCACGACTGTGCCCATGCCGTCTGACCCGATCGGAAACCAAACAGCACCCTTTTCACACACCCCGTACATGCGAAAATTCTCGGGCAGACCCGCGGCCACGAGCGGCGCGACGACCTGCTCGCGAATGAAATCGGCAGACCGCCCCGTAATGAAGGCGATCGGCACGTGCGCCCCGGCCAGGGTGATCAGGTCGGTCACAATGCTCGGCGTACTGATCGTGCGGGTGATCGGGCTCGCAATCGGCCCGTCCACGTCCAAGAGCAGCCCCAGCGGGGACGGAGTGTTTGACATTGGGTCATTCTCCCATAGTGACGGGCGCCTGCTGCGAACGGATGCTCCGCGCGGCCCCTAAAAAGCGCCTATCGTAGTTTGAGATGATTACGCGACGAGAAGTAGCACTGCGCCTGGATATCCCCCTGGAAATGGCCACCCGCCACGGTATTCCGTCGCGCCTAAGCGAAGCTCAGCTGGCCAGGCTGGAGGCCGAACCGCCGGCCTGGTTGCTGCAGTCGCGCGCGAATCGCACCGGAAAGAAGCCGGTCTGGGTGCAGCTCACCTGCACCATCTGTGGCTACACCGAGGCCGTGCGGCCCAAGAAGTGGTGGCCGACCTTCACCTACATCACCTGCTCGAACCACCGGGCGGATGAACTGCCCGATCCGGCCGACGGCCTCGGACGCACCGAGTGCGACGGCATCGGCAGTCAATTCATCGGCATCACCGATGAGGCACCGAGCCGGAGCGAACCGACCCGCGATAGCAGCGAGTCCGGGGACCTGTAAATACGCTGACCCCACCGGTTGAGTGCGGCGTACGGGGCGTACGATCGCGGTATGAAGCTCGTGTCTCGAAATTCTCTCCGCTGGCTCCCGGCGTTCGTCGTTCCGGCAGTCGTCGTCGCTGCCGTCATTGCTGTGCCGCTCCAGGCCGGTGCCACCGTCGATCTGCCGGACAAGACACCGGAGCAGGTTCTCCTTCTGGTGAACGACAGCACTGTGTCCGCTTTCTCGGGAACCGTTGAACAATCAGCGGACCTGGGCCTTCCGTCACTAGACCTCAGCGCGGGCATGAGCGAATCCATGACGGGAGCCCTGCCCGAAGGCAACGACAGCGTTATTCCTTTGGGAGTGACCACGGCCCTCGCATTGCTGAGCGGCGCGCACGAATTTCGAGTGTATGTCGGCGGCGAAAGCCAGTCCCGGGTGCAGATCAAAGACCGCATGGCCGAACGTGATGTTGTGCACAACGGCGGAGACATCTGGCTGTATGACTCCAACACGAACGCGGCGACCCACCTGAGCCTCGACCTCGAAGCCACCGCCCAGGCGAAGTCCGCCGAACTGCAGTCACAGCTGCCCACCGACCTCGCGACGCCAGCACAGCTCGCCGAGCGCTTCCTCGGCGAGCTCGACCCGAGCACGACGGTCTCGGTCGGCACCAATGCCCGAGTCGCGGGGCGCAGCGTGTACGAGTTGGTCCTCACGCCAAAAACGACCGAAACGCTCGTCGCATCCGTTTCTATCGCCGTTGACTCCGAAACCGGGCTGCCGCTTCAGGTGACCGTGCTGGCCCAGGGGCAGAGCTCGCCGGCATTCCAGGTCGGCTTCACCGCCATCGACTTCGCGGCCCCGAACGCCGACCTGTTCGCCTTCACGCCCCCGGCCACGGCCACCGTGACGGAACAGGCCATGCCGGCTCCGACGGAAGGCGCTACCGGCGACCAGCCGGGCGATCACAGCTCGGCAGCGGGTCAGGTTCCCGTCATGACGGGTACCGGCTGGTCCACCATCGTCGAGGTGCCAGCAGCGGCCGTGCCGGCCGAGCTGAGCGCCAACCCCATGCTTGACCAGCTGACCACGGCCGTCGACGGTGGCCGTGCCGTGACCACCTCCCTCGTCACGGTGTTCCTGAGCAACGACGGGCGGGTGTTCGCCGGCGCGGTTCCGCTCGCCGCGCTGCAGGCCGCCGCGGAGTGACAACGGTGTCCGGGACCGGCATCCTGCGCACGGCACGATGACCGGCACCGTGACAACCGCAAGCCAGGGTCACGGCCTGGCGATCGAGACCCGGGGGCTCACCAAAAAATTAGGCTCGCAAACGGCGGTGAACGGCATCGACCTCATGGTGCCGCGCGGCTCGGTCTTCGGCTTTCTCGGGCCCAATGGATCGGGCAAAACGACGAGCATCCGCATGCTCCTCGGACTCACCCAGGCGACGAGCGGCACCATCAGCGTGCTCGATCAGTCCATGCCCGCCCGACTGCGCGAGGTGCTGCCCCGCGTCGGCGCCCTCGTTGAAGGTCCGGCCTTTTACCCGTTTCTGTCCGGTGCGGCAAACCTGCGGCGCCTCGATACCGCCGATCGGTTCGCCCCACGCGGTACCCGTCGGGCCCGAGTTCAGGGTGCTCTCGAACGGGTCGGTCTCTCCCACGCTGCCGATAAGAAGGTGCACGCCTATTCACTGGGCATGAAACAAAGGCTCGGCATCGCCAACGCCCTCATCCTCCCACGCGAGCTGCTGGTGCTCGATGAGCCCACCAACGGCCTCGACCCGCAGGGCATGCGTGAAGTGCGCAGCCTCGTGCGCTCGCTGGCCGCCGAGGGCACGACCGTGTTCGTGTCCAGCCATCTGCTCGCCGAAGTCGAGCAGATGTGCACGCACGCCGCCGTGATGAGTGCGGGCAGCCTCGTCGCGCAGGGCACCCTGGCCCAGCTGCGGCAGGTGGGCGAATCACGGGTCCACCTGCGCACACCGGACGCCGCCGGCGCCCTCCGGGTGCTCACCCACCTCGGGCTCGGGCCAGCACACGCCACGAGCGATGCCGCCGACGCGGTCGTCGTTGCGCCGCTCGGAGACACCAACTGGCAGCCGGAGGCCATCGTGACGGCTCTCGTGGCCGGTGGCGTGCGCATCCGTGGTTTCGCCATCGTGGAACCCAGCCTGGAAGAACGTTTCGTCGCACTGACCGGGGAGGGTTTTGATGTCGTCCAGTGAAATCCTGCCGCAGACGCCGGAGCGCGTTCTGTCAGCCCGCGCGGGAGGCTGGGATCTGCTCGGCTCGGAGATCTCCGTACTGTTTCGTCGTCGTCGTACCTGGGCCATGCTCATCGCGGTGGCGCTCATCCCGATTTTGCTAGCCGTGGCCGTGCGTCTGTCCTCGTCGACGCTGGAACCGGGGGAGGGGCCGCCGTTCCTCGACCGGGTCACCCAGAACGGCCTGTTCGTCGGCTTCACCGCCATGGTGGTCGCCATTCCCCTGTTTCTGCCACTAACCATCGGAGTCGTCGCCGGAGACACCATCGCGGGGGAGGCTGGCCTTGGCACCCTGCGCTACCTCCTGGTGGCCCCAGCCGGCCGCGTACGGCTGCTATTGGTCAAATACGCCGGCGCTGCCCTGTTCTGCCTCGTCGCGACGCTGACGCTGACCGTGTCCGGCGCACTCATCGGTGCGGCACTGTTCCCGGTCGGGCCAGTGACGCTGCTCTCCGGCGACACCATCAGCGTGCCTGAATCGGTGTTGCGGTCGCTGCTGGTGGCCGCGTACGTCACGGTGTCGCTGCTCGGACTGTCCATGATCGGACTGTTCATTTCCACCCTCACCGATGTGCCCGTCGGAGCCATGGCGGCAACAATCGTGGTCTCGGTGATCGCGCAGATACTCGACGTCATCCCGCAGCTCGACTGGCTGCACCCGTGGCTGTTCAGCCACTACTGGCTCGGCTTCGCCGATCTGCTTCGGCAACCGCTCGACCTGGGTTCGTTCGGCCAGAACGCGATCGTGCAGTTTTGCTACGTGGCCGTTTTCGGGGCTTTGGCCTATAGCCGATTCGTGACCAGGGACATCCTGTCCTGACCGACTCCCGTCACTGCTATGAATCTTAACGAGACAAGGCCGGATCCAGGGGATCCGGCCTTGTGAACTGTCTCAACCAGTCCTCGTTGATTTCTTGAAAGAAATCTCCGTGTCCGAGATGGGAATTGAACCCACACGCCCTTAACGGGCACTGGCACCTCAAGCCAGCGCGTCTACCAATTCCGCCACCCGGACTGGGTGAAACGGCCTCCGGATGAACCGGCTGCCGAGGTAATAACTTAGCACGGTTTAGAACGCCCGTTGTGTCACTGCACCCGTTGGCGACGGGTAGCGTGTGGTTATGGCTTCCTCCCCGAACACGATTCCGGCCGCAAGTTCCGCTGATTCAGCGGGTGCGTCACCCGGAACGGCCGCTGCGAAACTCGATCTGACCGCCGAAATCGCGCGCGATCTCATCCGTTTCGACACCACTAATTATGGTGAGGGTCGTTCAAACGGTGAAACGGATGCCGCCGAGTACGTTGCCGAGAAGCTGCGAGCCCTGGGCCTCGTGCCCGAACTGTTCGATTCCGAACCCGGCCGCACCAGTGTGGTGGCGCGGGTGCAGGGTCGCGATACGTCCCGCCCGGCCCTGGTCGTGCATGGGCACCTCGACGTGGTGCCGGCCGACCCGGCGAACTGGAGTGTCGACCCCTTCGCCGGCGTCATCAAGGACGGCTTGCTCTGGGGGCGCGGTGCGGTCGATATGAAGAATATGGACGCCATGATTCTAGCCTCCCTGCAGGACGTGATCGGCTCCGGCGGTGCGCCGGAGCGCGACTTGGTCATCGCCTTCTTCGCCGACGAAGAGGCCGGCGGTGTGCTCGGTTCCCATTTTCTGGTGAACGAACACCCGCACCTGTTCGACGGTGCGACCGAGGCGATCAGCGAGGTCGGCGGGTACTCCATCACCCTCGGCGGCCAACGCGCCTACCTGCTGCAAACCGGCGAGAAAGCCCTCATCTGGGTCAAACTGGTGGCCCGCGGCGAGGCCGGGCACGGCTCTCGTATGCATCCGAACAACGCGATCACCCGGCTCGCCGAGGCCGTGGCAAAACTGGGGCGTCACGAGTGGCCGATTCGGCTTACCGACACAACCGAACAGCTGCTCGGCGAGATCGCACGCATTCTCGACGTGGATCCGCAGCGGGTCGGCCCCGACGAGCTCGCCCTGGCGACCGGCACCGCCTCCGGCTTCATCCAGGCCAGCCTGCGCACGACCGCCAACCCGACCGGCCTCACCGCCGGATATAAGCACAATGTGATCCCGGATGCGGCCGAGGCGCTGATCGACATCCGCTCGCTGCCGGGGGAGGAAGACCTCGTGCTCGCTCAGATTCAGGACATCGTCGGTGCGGACATCGAAATCGTGACGATGCACCGCGATATCGGCCTGGAGACCGAGTTCAGCGGTCCGCTGATCGACGCCGTAGTGAGCACCCTGGAGCGCCACGATCCCGGAGCGCCGGTGCTGCCGTACCTGCTGTCCGCCGGAACGGACAATAAGGCACTGAGCACGCTTGGCATTAAGGGCTACGGGTTTGCCCCGCTGCGGCTGCCGGCCTACCTCGATTTTCCGGCCATGTTCCACGGCGTGGATGAACGAGTGCCCCTCGACGCATTAGTGTTTGGCAGGCGGGTTTTGACCGACCTGCTCTCCAGCTACTAGCAAGCCCTGGATCCGACACGGAGCGGGCATCCCTTGAATAATCTGAGAAAGCGAAGCGTGTGGACTTTCTGAATGCGATCATCCTGGGTCTGGTCCAGGGCCTGACCGAGTTCCTCCCGGTATCCTCGAGCGCGCACATCGCCATCGTCGGCCAGTTTCTGGGCACCGGCGAAGATCCGGGGGCACGCTTCACCGCCATCACCCAGATCGGCACCGAGGCGGCCGTGGTGATCTTTTTCTGGCGCGACATCGTGCGCATTATCGGCCAATGGGCCAGATCGCTCGGGGGCAGCGTTCCCCGCACAGATCCGGATGCCCGCATGGGCTGGCTCATCATTCTCGGCTCGCTGCCGATCATCATCCTCGGACTGCTGTTCCAGGACCAGATCGAGACCGTGCTGCGGTCGCTGTGGATCACCGCGACCATGCTCATCGTCTTCGGCATTCTGCTCGGAATCGCCGATCATGTCGGAGCCAAACGGCGCAGGCTGCAGGACATCACGGTCGGTCACGGCGTCATCTTCGGATTCGCCCAGGCCCTCGCCCTCATCCCTGGGGTGTCGCGCTCCGGCGGAACCATCACGGCCGGACTGTTTCTCGGCTATGAGCGCGCTGCCGCCGCCCGTTATGCCTTCCTACTGGCCATTCCGGCGGTGCTCGGCAGCGGCTTCTTCCAGATCTATAAGTCCATTGCCGAGCCGTGTCTGGCTGGCGCAGCCAACTGCACGCCCGAAATCTTCGGCCCGCTGGAAACGCTCGTGGCCACCGTCATCGCCTTCTTCGTGGCCCTCGCCGTGATCGCGTTCTTCATGAACTACATCTCCAAGCGCAGCTTCCTGCCGTTCGTGATCTACCGCATCGTGCTCGGCATCGTGCTGTTCGTGCTCCTCGGCACGAACGTCATCTCCGCGTAGCCCGCTCGCAAGGCGACCGCCCTTTGAAAGCTAGGCTGGTTGTATGCGTGCATGGGAACGACCCGAAATTGTCTCTGTCCCCGGGGAATCCAGTGCTCCCTGGCTCCACGACACCAAAACGGACAGCCTGGTGCTGGCACAGCCACGCGATGCGGCCCGTCTGTACGTCTGCGGCATCACGCCCTACGACGCGACGCACATTGGTCACGCCAACACCTACCTGGCCTTCGATACCCTGCAGCGGGTTTGGATCGACGCCGGCTTCCGGGTGCACTATGCCCAGAATGTGACGGATGTCGATGACCCGCTCCTGGAGCGGGCGACGGCCACCGGCGTGGACTGGCGCGAACTCGCCGCATCTCAGGTGGAGCTGTTCCGCACCGATATGCAAGCGCTCAGCATCATTCCACCGAACGATTTCGTCGCCGTGACCGAGGTCATTGACGAGATCGCTGAGGCGGTCGCCGCGCTTCGCGATGCCGGGCTGGCCTACCCCGTGCCGACCGACGATGCCGTGGCCGGTGCTGACGGGCAGATCGCCGCCGATCTTTACTTCGATATCGCAGCAGCGCAAGCGAACACGGGCTGGACGCTCGGCGAGGAGAGCAACCTCGACCTCGTGAGCATGCTCCGACTGTTCGCTGAGCGCGGGGGAGACCCTGACCGATTGGGCAAGCGCGACCGTCTCGATCCGCTGCTCTGGCGGGCCGCCCGGGCCGGAGAACCTGCCTGGGAATCCCTCGTCGGTGCGGGGCGACCCGGCTGGCACATCGAGTGCTCGGTCATCGCCCTGAAGGAGCTCGGCACCGACTTCACCGTGCAGGGCGGCGGATCCGACCTGATCTTCCCGCACCACGACATGAGCGCCGGACACGCGGAAGGGCTGTCTGGGCATCCGCTCGCCGGCGTCTACAGCCACACCGGCATGGTCGCCTACCGGGGGGAGAAGATGAGCAAGTCGCTCGGAAACCTCGTGCTGGTGTCGCGCCTGCGGGCCAGGGGCATCGATCCTCGGGCCATTCGTCTTGCCCTGCTCGACCGTCACTATCGCACCGACTGGGAGTGGACGTCCTCTCTGCTCGACGAAGGGGTGGAGCGTTTGGCCCGCTGGTCGGCGGCCTTCGGTGCCGGCGCCACGTTCGGCGCCGGTGCGTCCGGTTCAGCGACAGCAATCGTGCAGTCGCTTCGTTTGGCTCTCCGACACGATCTGGACACGCCGGAGGCGCTGCGCATACTCGACCACGCTGCAGCCGACACCGTTGACGCCCCTGAACTCGTCCATCGCGCCGTCCATGCCCTGCTCGGCGTGGAGCTCTAGAACCTACTGCCGCGGGCCCTCTGGCCGGCTGCTCGGCCCGTCGGGTCGACCGTCAGCGCGTCCATCACGTCCGTCAGTGCCGCGTTTTCGCAGGTATTTCTCGAACTCCTGCGCGATGGCTTCGCCGCTCGCTTCGGGGGAGTCGACGGTATCGCGGGCCTGCTCGAGCTGGGCGATGTAGGCGGCCATCTCTTCATCCTCACCGGCCAGCACATCGATCCCGGTTTCCCATTCGGCCGCCTCGGTGACGAGCGCACCACGGGGGATCACGACGTCGATCACTTCTTCCAGCTTGTCGATCAGGGCCAGCATCGCCTTGGGGGACGGCGCATTGTGCACGTAGTGGGGAACGGATGCCCAAATCGACAGCGTCGGAATGCCCGCCGTCTCGGCGGCGTCCGACAGCACGCTGAGAATGCCGACGGGTCCCTCGTAGTTGCTTCGTTCGATCTGCAATTCGCCGCGTACCTTCGAGTTGTCGCTCGACACGAAGATGGAAATGGGTCGGGTGTGCGGAACGTCGGCGAGCATCGCTCCCAGAAACACCACACCGCTGACATCGGCGGCGAGGGCAGCGTCGAGAATCTCCGCCGCAAAACTCTTCCAACTTCGTGACGGTTCGGTACCGATGAGCAGGTAGATGTTGCCGGCATTCGTACCACTGACCCGCAACTCGGCGTCCTCGGCCAGCGGAACGCTTACCGGGCCGGCGGCCGTCGGTCCGTACATGATCGCGCTCGGCCATCCGATGGCACGCACGCCGTCTTCATTGGTCGACACGGTCGGTCGGTTGAACTGGTAGTCAAAGTACAGTTCCGGATCGACCTCGGTAATGACCTCGACGTCGAGGAGGTCCTTGAGTGCACGTACTGCCCCGGTCGCAGCTTCGCCGGCATCATTCCAGCCCTCGAAAGCAACGACGAGAAGCCGCCCGCCCAGAAACCCAATACCGTCAGTCACCGTGTATGTCCTCAATTCTTTCGGCCTCCCGGTGGAGCGCCTCAGTCAAGGATAGGCGGTGGCCCTAGACTTGAATCCCGTGAATGTTTCTCCTGTGCCGCCCTCCGCGCCCGTTTCCCTTCCCGCCGCCGTCCTCTGGGACATGGACGGGACCATCGTCGACACCGAACCGTACTGGATGCGTGCGGAAACGGAGCTGGTCGCTGAATTCGGCGGCGTCTGGACGCATGATGATGGCATGCTGCTGGTCGGCTCCGGACTGTGGAACTCTGCGGCGATTCTGCAGTCCCGCGGGGTGGATCTCACGCCAGACGCCATTGTCGCTCGCCTCACCGACCGGGTGCAGCAGCAGCTGGCCGAGCATGGTATTCCTTGGCGCCCCGGTTCTCGTGAACTCCTGCAGGAGTTGAAGGCGGCGGCAGTGCCGACTGCGCTCGTCACTATGTCGGTCGAGCGCCTGGCTCGGCAGATCATCGACCTGATCGATTTTCCCGCGTTCGACCTGGTTATCGCCGGCGATATGGTCGCCAACAGCAAGCCGCACCCTGACCCCTACCTCGTGGCCGCCGAACGGCTCGGCGTCGATCCGCGCCGGTGCATCGCCATTGAGGATTCCGTTCCCGGCGTCGCCTCGGCGGTGGCCGCCGGTACCATCACCATCGCTGTGCCCCACCAGATCGACCTGCCGGAAAGCGACGACTACACCCGCTGGTCGACGCTGGTCGGTCGCACGATTGATGATCTGGCAGCGCTCTATCGTTTCTCCACCGCTGAACTTTCCGAACCCGTTCATCTTCTCGCCCCCACCCGGGCTGCCCAACACGAAAGCGCACCACTCGCATGAGCAACAACCAGGTAATCCAAAACAGTGGACTCTTTCGCGTCGGCGACCGCGTGCAACTCACCGGACCGAAGGGGCGAATGAACACCATTTCGCTCCAGGCTGGCCTGACCTTTCACACGCATCGCGGAATTCTCGCGCACGACGACATCATCGGGCAGCCCGACGGATCGGTCGTCACCAACAACGTCGGGGTCGAGCATCTTGCGCTGCGCCCCCTGCTGGTGGACTTCGTGATGAGCATGCCGCGCGGCGCGGCCATCATCTATCCCAAGGATGCTGCACAGATTTTGGCCCAGGCCGATATCTTTCCCGGTGCCACTGTCGTTGAAGCCGGGGTCGGTTCGGGAGCGCTCTCGCTCTGGCTGCTGCGGGCGATCGGTCCGGCCGGTCGGCTCGCTTCCTTCGAACGGCGGGAAGAATTCGCCGACGTCGCCCGGGACAATATCGCCACGTTCCTCGGCAACGATCCGGAGAACTGGACCATCACGCTCGGTGACCTCGCCGAAACCCTGCCGGAGACCCTGCCGGCGCAGAGCGTTGACCGGGTCGTCCTGGACATGCTGGCACCGTGGGAGTGCCTTGGCTCGGTTTCCGACGCCCTCAAGCCCGGCGGGGTCCTGCTCTGCTATGTTGCCACGGTGACGCAGCTATCTCGCGTGGCCGAGGCCATTCGTGGTACCGGGTTGTACACCAACCCGGACTCCAGCGAGACCATGATTCGTGGCTGGCACGTCGAGGGACTCGCCGTTCGCCCAGACCATCGCATGATCGGGCACACCGGCTTTCTCATCACCGCCAGACGGCTCGCTCCCGACACGATTCTGCCCGAACTGAAACGGCGACCGTCGAAGACCGACTTCAGTGACGCCGACGTCGAGGCGTGGACGCCCGGGGCGCTCGGTGAGCGCAATGTCAGTGCCAAGGTCATGCGCAAACGCGTGCGGATCGCCGGGACCAGCGCAGACCTCTCCAAAGCTCGAGACCTCGACGCCGGTTAGAATAGGGCTCGGCCCGTTTCGGTTGTAGTACGCGCGAGGCCTCGGCCGCGCCACCCGGTCACAGATCGACCCCACAGCATCCAGCGCAGCGCCCAGTGCTGCAGCAACCCCGTATCGAAAGAAGGACTTGTGCGCAAAGCATCCGCGCTGATCGCCACCGCCGGACTCGTGATGGCGGCATTGACCGCCTGTGCCAGCCCCGGCACGGCCCAGGCCTCCTGTGACGCACCGGTCTCCGCGGGTGCCGCCTCCGAGCTGGTGAAAGTTTCCGGCGACTTTGGTTCGGCACCGGAGGTCACTTTTCCGACGCCCCTCAAGTCAGCGTCCACCCAGCGCACCGAGGTGATTGCGGGTTCGGGGGACAACATCGTTCCCGGACAGAAGATCACCGCAGAGTTCAACCTCTACAACGGTACGACCGGTGCTGCGATCCAGCAGAGTGCTTTCGACGGCTCAACGGCCGTCCCGATCATCCTCAACGAGAGCACCCTTCCTGGATTCGTCGACGGTCTGCTCTGCGCCCAGGTCGGGGCACGTGTCGCGATCGTCATCGCACCCGAGGACGCCTTCGGACCAGCCGGCGGCAACGAACAGTTCCAGGTCGCGGCGACGGACTCCCTCGTGCTCGTGGTCGACATCGTGAAGGCCTTCCTGCCTCGCGCCGACGGTGCAGACCAGCTGGTCGCCAACGGTCTTCCCGCGGTCGTTCTGGACGCCGACGGCACGCCCGGCATCGTGGTGCCGTCCGGCGATGCGCCCACTGAACTTGAAATCGGGGTCCTCAAGAAGGGCACCGGGGCCAAGGTCCTGGAAGATTCGACGGTCACCTTGAACTACACCGGAGTGCTCTGGAAAGACAAGACGGTCTTTGATTCCAGCTGGGCGAACGGCAGCCCGGTCGAGTTCGTTCCCACTGAGCTCATCCCCGGCATGGCAGCGGCTCTCACCGGGCAAACCGTCGGGTCGCAGATCGTCGCCGTCATTCCGCCCACACAGGCCTACGGTAAGACCGCGTCGGGCGCAGTTCCGGCCGATTCCACGCTCATCTTCGTCTTCGACATCCTCGGCATCAACTAAACGGCGGGAGTGACCTCGTGCCTTCCCCGGTCGACCCAGACGAACGCGGCGACGCGCCCAAACCGCGCCCGGTCACCGCTCCGGAACGTCTGTTCAGCTTGGTCCTGGCGCTCGTAGCGACGGACACCGGGCTGACCAAGGCGGATATCCTCGCCAACGTTCAGGGCTATCGGCAGCGATTCCTGATCGCTGGACCCAATGGCAGTTTGGAGCGCCAATTTGAGCGCGACAAGGACGACATTCGGGAACTGGGCATTCCCCTCGAGACGGTCGAGACTCCGGACGATCCGGGCAGCAACCATCACTTGCGCTATCGCATACCGAAAGGGCTGTACGACCTCCCGGCCGATGTGACCTTCACTCCCGACGAAGTGTCGCTGCTCAAACTCGCCGGCACGGTCTGGCGTGAAGGATCGCTGTCCGGTGAATCCCGTCGCGCCCTGATCAAGTTGAATTCGCTCGGCGTCGACTCGAGCGAACCTGTGCTCGGCTACGCACCGTTGCTGCGCACGCGGGACCATAGCTTTGACCCGCTCAGCAAAGCGCTGGATCGCACCGAGGTAGTGGCCTTTCTCTACCTCAAACCGGGCAAGAGGAAACCGCTTCGTCGCGTGGTCGTCCCCCGGGCGCTCGTGCAGCATGAGGGGCGCTGGCACCTCTACGCGACCGATGAAGTCGCTCATGCTCCGCGCACCTTCCTCCTTTCGCGCATCGTGGGAGCGGTCAAGGTCGTACCGGCGGCGTTCCCGTCCCCGGTCACCGATGCTGCCAACGACGCGTCCGCGGGCACTGCCGCCGACAGTGCCCGCGCCCTGGCCGAATTGGAAGAACTGTGGGCGAGCAACGTCGCGCACGTCCTGGTGCAGCCGGGCACCGACGCGGCAGTGCGCCTCGGCGCGCGTCAGTCGGGAATCCCGGCAACTGACCCGGCGTCCAGCCCGGAGCGCGTCGTGCATTTCACCGACCTGCACGTTCTAGCCGACGAATTGGCCGCCTTCGGGCCGGAAGTATTCGTCGTTGGTCCTCCCGCACTCCGCACGGCCGTGACCAGCCGATTGCTCGCTGTTCGCGATGCTCATTCGCCCGACCTGCCGGTCGGGGCAGCCGGAGCGGCGCCGCGCCGCCGCCTGACGCAATCCAAAACGCAACCGGCCACGACGGCCGCGCAGTCGCGAATCGCCAGCGACCAGCTCACTCTCCTGCTCTCGCTGGTTCCCTACCTGATCGAGCAGGGTCGGGTGACCGTCACGGAGGTCGCCGAGCATTTCGACCTGCCCCCTGAGCGTGTGCGCTCCCTGGTCAGTCTCATCGCCTTATCCGGAATTCCCGGAGAAACCCGTCAGTATTTGCACGGCGATCTCTTCGACATCCTCTGGGATGAATTCGAGCTGAACGACCGCATCGTCCTCACCCATCAGGTCGCCATCGACGATTCGCCCAGGTTCTCGGCCCGGGAGGCTGCAGCGCTCATCGCCGGCCTGCAATATCTCTCGGCCCTACCCGACAACGCTGATACGGATGCGATTGCATCGCTGATGGCCAAATTGACCCGCGGGGCGTCTGCTCCGCCGACCCAACTCGCCGTCGCGCGGCGCGATGGCGGGGCGACACGTGCGCTCCTCCAGGCAGCTCTCACGTCGGGGATGCAGGTAGAGTTCGACTACCTAAACGCCCGCGGTGCTCAGGAACACCGTCTCGTCGATCCGCTGCGCATCGAATCTGTTGACAACGACTGGTACCTGCGCGGCTGGTGCCATCTCCGCGAAGCGGTACGCACCTTCCGTCTCGATCGCATCAGCGACCCGCGCACGACCAGCAGAGCACGCAGCATGCACGCCGCGGATATTCTGTTGCCCGATACCCTGTTCCAAGCCTCCAGCGGCGACCTGGACGTGCGACTCGAACTCGAAACCGCGGCGTTGCCGTTGCTCGCCGACTATCGCCCCGAACGGTCGGTTCCGGTCGGTACGGGGGGTCATACGCGCACCACCCTGCGGGTCGCCCACTCCCACGCCCTCAAACGACTGGTCGCGGGATTGGCCGGGATCGTCACTGTTCTCGAACCGGCCGAATCACGCCGTGTCGTCGCCGAGTGGGCGGCGGCCGGCGTCGCGCAGTACACCGATGCCCCAGCCAGCGAGGAGTAGCGGATGCCCTGGTGGTCCTGGCTGCTCATCTGGAGCGCGCTGACGCTGGGTCTCCTCGCCCTTCTGGTGTGGTCCGGTGTGCGGCTCTACCGAAAATCCCTCGGTGCGCTGCGTGGCTTCGAAGCCCTGGGCGATCAGATCGCCGCACTGAACGTGGACGTCAGCCCGAGGCCGGAGCAGTTCAGACCGGCCGTCTTCACGGATCTCGCGGCGCTGCGCCACGAGGTCGAGCAGCGCGAAGCGGAACGCGTCCATCGGCGGCAGGTGCGTCGCGACGGCCGGATCGTGCGGGGTAAACTGATGCGAAACGCCCGCTACGTTACCCGCTAAGACAAGAGGACACACCCTCATGCTGCAAAACCTGACCGGATGGCATTTCCTGATCATCCTCGTTGTCGTACTGCTTCTCTTCGGTGCGCCCAAACTGCCCGGACTCGCCCGCAGCCTCGGCCAGTCGATGAAGATTTTCAAAAGCGAAATCAAGAGCGACAGCGTCGACCCCGATCCCAACGCACCGACCCAGTCGGGCGATGACACCGCGAAGTCCGCGGGTCCGACCGACCCGGCCGCGAAGCCCTAGCTACCGTGGCGGTACGCACGCGTCGGCGTACGCCCGTTGAAGGCAAAATGTCGCTCGGCCAGCATCTGGTCGAGTTGCGTAAGCGACTCTACCTAGCCGCCGCTGGCCTACTGATCGGTGCGATTGCCGGATGGTTCCTCTCGGATTTCGTCTGGGACCAGCTGCGCGAACCGATCTACGCCATCATCAACGCCCAACATCGCAACGCTCAGATCAACTACCCCGACATCACGAGCGCCTTCGACCTCAAGCTGAAGATTTCTCTGTACGTCGGCCTGATCGTGTCCAGCCCCGTCTGGCTGTACCAGGTGTTCGCGTTCCTCGTACCAGGCCTGACGCGCACGGAGAAGAAGTACACCTTCGGTTTTCTGTTCACCGCCATCCCGTTGTTCCTGGCGGGATGCGCGGCCGGCTGGGTCGTGCTGCCGCACGTGGTCGAACTCATGACGAGTTTCGCCCCGACCGAGGACTCCGCATTCATCAACGCCCAAGGGTACTTCGACTTCGTGCTCAAGCTCGTCGTTGCCATCGGGATCGCCTTCGTCCTGCCGGTGTTCATTGTGCTTTTGAACTTTGCCGGTGTCATCAGTGCTGCATCCATCATCAAATCCTGGCGGATCGCCATTCTGGTCATCGTGCTGTTCACCGCGATCGCCACCCCCGCGGCCGATGTCGTGTCGATGTTCCTGCTGGCGATCCCCATGGTCATGTTGTACTTTGCCGCCTACGGGATCGCGTGGCTGCACGATCGACGCGCGGCCAGAAAAGTGCTCGCGTTCGAAAAGGAACTTGGACTCCGGGCACCCTAGGAGCCCGCTGTCGTAACTGATAAGGATCACGTGACGCACACGCAATCGCCGGCCGAACGCTACTCGGCCGCTCGCACCCGGGCCAGCCAGCCAAAACTGCAGGCCTTCGAAAGCGGTCTCAAGTTCGACCTCGACCCGTTTCAACGCGAGGCCTGCGCTTGTCTGGAGGCGGGCAATAGCGTGCTCGTCGCGGCACCGACCGGTGCCGGCAAGACGATCGTGGCCGAATTCGCGATCTACCTCGCGATGCAGCAGTCTCGCGCAAAGGTGTTCTATACCGCGCCGATGAAGGCGCTCAGCAATCAGAAATTTCAGGAGTTTGTCGCCGAGTACGGTGCGGATCAGGTCGGATTACTCACCGGCGACAGCAACGTCAACCCCGGTGCGCGCATCGTGGTCATGACGACCGAGGTGCTGCGCAATATGCTCTACGCCGACTCCGACCTGCTGGCCGACCTCGCGTTCGTCGTTATGGACGAAGTGCACTACCTCGCCGACCGCTTTCGCGGCGCTGTCTGGGAAGAAGTAATCATCCACCTTCCGCAACCGGTGCGGATGGTCTCGCTGAGCGCCACCGTGTCAAACGCGGAAGAATTCGGAGACTGGTTGCAGGCGGTCCGCGGCGAAACCGACGTTATTGTCTCCGAGGAGCGCCCAGTACCCCTGGAACAACACGTTCTGGTCAAGAACAACATGCTCGATCTCTTCGATTCCACCGGTTTGATCGGCACTCATCGGGTGAATCCCGAACTCGTTCGGCTGTCCCACGCCGGCGGGCGTTCGGCCGGCGGGCGCGGCCGTGGCTCCGGCCGGCAGGGCGGTTCCTCCGGAGGGTATCGCGGTCATGACAACCACCGCCCGCAGTTCGATGCCGGCCGGATGGATCGCGGCGACATCGTGCGCATGCTCGACAGTAAACATCTGCTGCCGGCCATCTTCTTCATCTTCAGTCGGGTCGGTTGCGACCAGGCGGTGCGTCAGGTGCTCCGCTCCGGTGTGCGCCTGACGCAGGAACACGAACGCGACGAAATCCGCCAGATTGTCGACGACCGATGCCGCACCCTGCTCGACGAAGACCTCGGTGTGCTCGGCTACTTTGAGTGGCTCGACGGGCTCGAACGCGGAGTAGCCGCTCACCATGCGGGCCTGCTGCCCGCGTTCAAGGAGGTGGTTGAGGAGCTGTTTCAGAAGAAGTTGGTCAAGGCCGTCTTCGCGACCGAAACCCTTGCCCTCGGCATCAATATGCCGGCGCGCACCGTGGTCCTCGACAAGCTCGAGAAGTTTAACGGTGAAGCGCGGGTGCCGATCACGCCGGGGGAGTACACCCAGCTGACCGGGCGGGCCGGCCGTCGCGGCATCGACACGCTCGGTCACTCCGTCATCCAGTGGGCCCAGGGCCTGGACCCGCAGGCTGTCGCGTCGCTGGCCTCCCGTCGTACCTATCCGCTGAATTCGAGTTTCAAGCCGACCTACAACATGGCCGTCAACCTGATCGATCAGTTCGGCGTCGCCCGTACCCGAGGTATCCTCGAATCCTCCTTCGCCCAGTTCCAGGCCGATCGGGCTGTCGTCGACCTCGCGCGCTCCGTGCGTCAGCAGGACGAGTCCCTGGCCGGGTTCAAGACCAGCATGACCTGCCACCTCGGCAATTTCGAGGAGTACTCATCCATTCGACGACGGCTGACCGAGGTCGAGCGTGAAGGTACCAAGGCCGACAACTCACTCCGTGGGGAGCGCGACAAGCGGCAGCGTGAGGTGGCCAGCCTGCGCAAGCAGATGCGCGCCCACGGCTGTCACCACTGCCCCGACCGCGAGGCGCACTCCCGCTGGGCTGAGCGCTGGTTCAAGCTCAAGCGGCAAACGGATGCCCTCAACCAGCAGATCTCCCAGCGCACCGGCGCCATCGCGCGGGTTTTCGACCGGGTGACTGACGTTCTGCTCGGTTACGGCTACCTCGAATCCGACGCGCGCGGAACGATCGCGTTGAGCGAAAGCGGACGCATCCTGCGCCGCATTTACGCCGATCGGGACCTGCTCGTCGCCGAATCCCTGCGCCGCGGCCTGTGGAAGGACCTGGATGCCGCCAGTTTGGCCGCCATGGCCTGCGCTCTGGTGTTCGAGCCTCGCCGCGAGGAGGGGCTGATCGATGCCCGCTACCTGCCCAAGGGGCCGTTCCGACCGGCACTGGACGAGACGCAAGACCTGTGGAGCAGCATCGACGACCTCGAACGCAACAACAAACTGCCCGGCAGCAATCCGCTGGCGGTTGGCCTTAGCCTGGCCATGTGGAAATGGGCCCGCGGCGCGTCGCTCGCCGATGTGCTCTACGAAGCCGAAATGGCCGCGGGAGATTTCGTGCGCTGGACCAAACAGACCATCGACCTCCTCGACCAGCTCGTGCAGGTTGACCAGCGCAGTATCGCCGGTAACGGTCGCGTTGGGCCGACCGCGCGCGAGGCCATGGACTCGATCCGTCGCGGCATCGTCGCGTACTCCTCGGTGGCCTGAACCAGCCATGGGGGAGAACGAGAGTGCGTTCAGCCTGCCACTGTGGGCATCCGTTCTGGTGGCGGCCGGTGCCGGCGCCATCCTCGACGCCGGATTTCCGGACCGGGACTGGTGGTTTCTCGCCCCGGTCGGCGTGGCGCTCATGCTCGTGGCGCTGCTCGGTCGAAGCCTCGGTACCGGGTTGCTGGTCGGGCTGGTCGCCGGGCTGTCCTTCTGGCTGATCCACATCTACTGGATCACTCTGTATCTCGGACTCGTGCCGTGGTTCGCGCTCGGTGGCTTGCAAAGCCTGTTCTTCGGCCTCGGCCTCGGCCTCACCGCGCTCGTTCTGCGGCACGGGCCGCGCCTCTGGCCGAGCGTCTGGGGTCGCGTCGGACTGGTTCCGGTCATCGTGGCCGGGCTCTGGACGGCCAGGGAAGCGATCAGCGCGGTCTGGCCCTACGGCGGATTCGCCTGGGGCCGAGTCGCGCTCTCCCAATCGGAGAGTCCGTTCGGCTCGCTCGTCGCCTGGGTGGGACTGTCCGGCCTGAGTTTCATCCTGGTCTGGCTAAGTGCCCTCGCCGTGCAACTATTGCGGGAGCCCGACCTGGCCCACACCCTGCGGGCAGCCGTGGCGGTCGGTGCGGTCGCCCTCGTGCTCGCCATCCCCGCGTGGCCGACGCTGCCCAGCGGCACGACCCGGCTGGCCGCGGTGCAGGGCAACGCCGACGCCGGGCTGTTTGCGGAGTATTCACCCGGTCAGATTCTGCAGGACCACACTTCGGCCACCCTGCCGTTGATCGGCGAGAGCGTGGATTTTGTGGTTTGGCCGGAGAACGCCAGCGACATCGACCCGACCCGCTCGGCGGCGGCGGCGCAGGTACTCGACTACATCAGCACCGAAATGGATGCTCCGCTCATCACGGGCACGATCACCCAGCCCGAAGACACCTATTTCAACAGTTCTCTGCTCTGGGAGGCCGGACGCGGGGCCGTCGACGTATATGACAAGGTGCATCCGGTGCCGTTTGCCGAATATATGCCGGATCGAGCATTCTGGCGCCCGTTCGCGCCGGAGCTGATTGATCTGATCGCACGCGACTACGGTATCGGTACCCGCGACAATGTCTTCAACATCGACGGTGTGCTGGCCGGCATCGCAATCTGCTTCGACATCGCCGATGACCAGCTCGTGCAGGAGATGATCGACAGCGGGGCGCAGCTGATTCTGGCCCAGACCAACAATGCCGACTTCGGACACACCGATGAAAGCGTGCAGCAGCTCGCCATCGCCCGGCTGCGTGCGATCCAAACCGGTCGCACCGTTGTGAACATCTCCACGGTCGGGTCGAGCGCCATCATCACACCCAACGGTGACACCCTCGACAGCCTGCCCACGTTCACTGCGGGCGCCATGGTGCAGACGGTGCCGCTCAGCGACACCATCACGCCGGCGATGGTGGCCGGTCGGGCAACTGAGTGGTTGCTGTCGGGTCTGGGCCTGGCCGGTCTGGCGCTCTGCCTGGGCGCGGCCCGGCGACACCGCCGGTAAAATCCGCGTTAACCAACGACGACCCCGCCACCACGGGTGCGAGTACGGGGGTACAAACACACTGGTGCGGGGTCGAGCGGGGATTTTGAGCGGTTAGGCACCGATCTTCTGCTGGCCACCACGGCGCAGACGCAACACCGAGAGGCGCTCTTCGAGCAGCTCCTCGAGTTCGTCCCTAGTGCGACGCTCCAGCAACATATCCCAGTGGGTCCGAGGAATTTTCTCGTCGGAGTGGTCAACGATTACGGGCATGGAGTCGACGAGCCGAGTCGCCGTCCGTGCGCAGTACTTGCATTCCCATTCGTCCGGAGCCTCGGCTTCGGCCGAGAAAATCATTACCGTCTCGCGCCCGCATGTTTCACACCGGTAGGTGTGGCCCACTCGGGGGGAGAAGGTGACGCCTTCTTCGCTCTGCAGGCTTTGTGCGCCCAATCTCATGCCACGCAAACTGCGGTCAGCCATAGTGTGGTCTCCTCTCGCTCGTAATCACAGATCGATCACGATGCCTCCACAGTTCTAAACCATCAAGCTGGACGTTAACCTTCCCGCTCCCCCCGTTCTGGAAGGTAACTCTCAGGTTCGGCGAGTAATGGCGGCAACGGCCAGATCTGCACGGTCCGTGACGAGGCCGTCAACTCCGCTGTCGAGGAGTCGAATCATGTCGATCGGATCGTTCACGGTCCACACATGCACCTCGACATCGACCCGATGCATCATCTCGATAAATCGGGGAGTGACAATGCGCACCGGTCCGAGCCGTTCGGGCACCTGCACAGCGACGCACCCCTGCAGGGTGCGTCGAACCAGGGCGGTCAGCCCCAGATTCGTCGCGGCGACGGCCTGGGCCACGAGTGACGATGACGCCGACGACACCACGCCGGGGAGAAGGCTGAGAGCGTGCCGCCGCCGTGGTTCGGTGAACGAGGTCACGAGCACTCGCTCAGAGGCCCGCTGATCGAGAATCGCCCGCGCGGTCGGCTCCGCCGCAGCATCACTTTTCATATCAATGTTGAACAGGGCGTCCGGAAAAGCTTCCAGAGCATCGCTGAGCGACGTGAACCCCTGGCCCTCGCCCAGACTGATGCGTTTGAGCTCGACCATGGTCAGCTGATCAATGCGCACATCCCGACCCAGCCGCGTGAGGTCGGGGTCGTGGCTGAGCACCGCGACACCGTCGAGTGATACCTGCACGTCGGTCTCGAGGTGCGTGGCCCCGGTCGCGAGCGCCCTCACGAAGGCTAGCAGCGTGTTTTCCGGGGCGGCCTGGGTCAGGCCCCGATGGGCGAACACCCGGGGCGGCGTCCCGCTGAGAAACACCGACTGGGCATTTTCGGCCACCGGCTAGCCCTGCGGCGAAACCGGGGGAGCGGATGCTGCCGGTGCCGCCGCGCCGGCAGCATCCGCCGGGTTCGCACCAGCAGTCTGGGCACCGTTTTGTTGTGCGCCGTTTTGTTGGGGACCGCTGTGTTGAGCACCGCCTTGTTGAGCACCGCCTTGTTGAGCACCGAACGCGCTGCCGATTCCCTTCATCGCCTCGGTGAGTTCACTCGGAACGATCCAGAGCTTGTTGGCGCTTCCCTCGGCGAGCTTAGGCAGGGTCAACAGGTATTGGTACGCCAGCAGCTTGGGGTCGGGGTCGCCATCGTGGATGGCCTTGAATACGGTCGTGATCGCTTCGGCCTCACCCTGGGCGCGCAGGACGGCAGCCTTGGCGTCGCCCTCGGCCTCGAGAATGGCCGCCTGGCGGGCGCCCTCGGCGGTGAGGATCGCGGACTGTTTGGTTCCCTCAGCGGTGAGGATGAGCGCACGGCGGTCACGTTCGGCGCGCATCTGCTTTTCCATCGAGTCCTGAATGGAGTGCGGCGGTTCAATGGCCTTGAGTTCAACTCGGCCGACACGAATGCCCCACTTACCGGTGGCTTCGTCGAGCACGATGCGGAGCTGGCTGTTGATATTGTCCCGGCTGGTGAGGGCCTCTTCGAGGTTCAGTCCACCGACGACGTTACGCAGGGTGGTCGTGGTGAGCTGCTCGACCGCGCCGAGGTAGTTGTTGATCTCATAGGTGGCCGCCCGGGCATCCGTCACCTGAAAATAGACGACGGTATCGATCGAGACGACGAGGTTGTCCTCGGTGATGACCGGTTGCGGAGGAAAGGACACGACTTGCTCGCGAATGTCGAGGAGGGGACGCACCCGGTCGACGAACGGCACGAGCAGGTTCAGACCGGGCAGCAGGGTCTTGTGGTACTTCCCGAGGCGCTCGACCACGCCGGCGTTGCCCTGCGGAATGATGCGAATGGCGCGCAACAAAATGACGATGACGAACACCGCCAAAACGGCGAGCAGGGCGAACACGAAGATCTGTCCGATGAAGGCTGCGGGGTCAAGCATGATTCTGGGTCCTTTCGGCGGAGATGACGACGGCGGTGGAGCCTTCGATGAGGTGCACGGTGATCGCCTGTCCGGGATCAACGGATCCGTTGTCGGTGGTACCGGCCGGTCCGACCAGGCGCGCGGTCCAGGTTTCACCATTGGCCAGTTTGACGAGCCCGCTGGTCTGGGTTACCGTCGCGACGACGCGACCGGTCATGCCGATCAGGGCGTCGATATTACTCAAGGCCGGATCGCCGCCCCTGCGCAGGGCACGCAGCAGGAACGGCCGGATGGTGAGCAGGAGCAGCACCGAAAGGCCGGCGGCGACGACGATTTGCAGCCACCACTCCAGACCGAGCAGATTGGCGGCCAGGCCGCCCAGGCTGCCGATGGAAATCATCAGGAAGGTGAATTCCAGGCTCAGGAGCTCGATCGTTACGGCGACGAGAATGAAGACGAGCCACAGAATCCAGAGATAATCAGTCAGGTCGACCATGGGTGCCACTTTCCCCAATCCATTTCCTCTGAAACTAGCAGGTGCCACCGACAACACGCCGGGGGAGCGACCGGTGCTTCTTGATATGGTCGACAGGCGAGTGTGTGGCAGTCGATGCCCGCCTCATCTAAATTCGACGTGAATGACTAACGTGCATGACTACCGGCGTGCATGAAACTAAAAGGAGCCCCCGTGACCAATCCACTTGCAGCAGGATCACTCGAGGGCAAGCGTGTACTCGTCACCGGCTCCTCCCGCGGTATCGGTGCCGATACTGTCGGGTACTTCGCCGAAGCCGGCGCCAGGGTCGTCATTAACTACCGCAATAAGGAGGCACGCGCGAATAAACTCGCCGACGCCATTCGCGCTGCCGGCGGTACGGCCATCACGGTCGGTGCCGACCTGACCGACCCGGCCTCGGTCGCCGCGATGTTCGAGACCATTCGCACCGAATTCGGCGGCCTCGATATTCTGGTGATGAACGCCTCGGGCGGCATGGAGAGTGGCATGCCCGCCGACTACGCCATGACGTTGAACCACGATGCCCAGGTGAACCTGCTCAACGAAGCGGTCCCGCTGCTCGGCGATGACTCCCGCGTCGTGTACGTCACCAGCCACCAGGCGCACTTCATCAAAACCACGCCGACCATGCCGGAGTATGAGCAGGTGGCTCGCAGCAAGCGTGCCGGTGAGGATGCCCTGCGCGCGGTGATCCCCCAGCTTGAGGAATCCGGCATCGGCTTTGTCGTGGTCTCCGGCGACATGATCGAGGGCACCATCACGGCGACACTGCTCGAGCGGTCCAACCCCGGTGCCCTCAGCGCCCGCAAGGAAGCGGCCGGTCGCTTGTACAACGTCAGCGAGTTCGCGGCGGAGGTCGTAGCCGCTGCGGTTGAGCCGGTTCCGGTCGGCAACACCCGCTACGTGGGCGAAACGATCGGGTTTACGGGCGAATAGCATGACCACGAACACGGCGAATCCGGAATCAGAGATGCAGGTTGCAGACAGCCACGACCTGATCCGTGTGCAGGGCGCTCGGGAAAACAATCTCAAGAACGTCAGCGTGGAGATTCCCAAGCGCCGGTTGACCGTGTTCACGGGCGTGTCCGGCTCGGGCAAGAGCTCACTAGTGTTCGGCACCATTGCTGCCGAGTCGCAACGCATGATCAACGAAACGTACAGCACCTTCGTGCAGGGCTTCATGCCGACCCTGGCCAGGCCAGACGTCGATGTGCTCGATGGGCTGACGACGGCCATTATCGTCGACCAGGAGCGGATGGGGGCCAACGCGCGCTCCACCGTCGGTACCGCCACCGACGCCAACGCCCTGCTGCGCATCCTGTTCAGCCGACTCGGCAACCCGTACCTCGGCTCACCCCAGGCGTATTCGTTCAACGTCGCCTCGATCAATGGAGCGGGCGCCGTTTCGATCGAACGCGGGGGACAGACCGTCAAGGAACGCCGCAGCTTCAGTATCACCGGGGGCATGTGTTCCCGCTGCGAGGGGCGGGGATCGGTCACCGATATCGACCTCCGCGCGCTCTACGACGACACCAAATCCCTGAACGAGGGCGCACTGACCATCCCCGGCTACAGCATGGACGGCTGGTTTGGCCGCATCTTCAATGGCTGCGGCTTCTTCGACCCCAACAGAGCGATCAAGGACTTCACCACGAAGGAACTCGCAGACCTCCTTCACAAGGAGCCGACCAAGATCAAGATCGAGGGCATCAACCTCACCTACGAAGGCCTGATTCCCAAGATCCAAAAGTCGATGCTCACCAAGGATGTTGACTCGCTGCAGCCCCACATTCGAGCGTTCGTGGAGCGTGCCGTGACCTTCACCGTTTGCCCCGACTGCAACGGCACCCGATTGAACGAGGGCGCGCGATCGTCGACGATCAACGAAATCAGCATCGCGGATGCCTGTGGGATGCAGATCAGCGACCTCGCCGAGTGGGTTCTTGGCCTGAACGACTCGTCCGTCGCGCCGCTGCTTACCGCGTTGGAGCGCCTGCTGAACTCCTTCGTGCAGATCGGGCTGGGTTACCTGTCCCTTGACCGGGCCTCTGGCACGCTCTCCGGCGGTGAGTCGCAGCGTACCAAGATGATCCGTCATCTCGGATCTTCACTCACCGACGTGACCTATGTCTTCGACGAACCGACCATCGGACTGCACCCGCACGACATCCAGCGCATGAACACCCTGCTCGTCCAGCTGCGCGACAAGGGCAACACGGTGTTGGTGGTGGAGCACAAGCCGGAGATGATCGCGATCGCCGACCACGTCATCGACCTCGGGCCGGGTGCTGGTTCGGACGGCGGCGAGGTGGTCTTCGAGGGCTCTCTCGCCGGACTTCGAACCAGCGGCACGTTGACCGGTCGGCATCTGGATGACCGCGCCGCCGTCAAATCGACCGTGCGTGCACCGTCGGGTGTCCTGCCGGTTCGTGGCGCCAGCGCCCATAACCTGCAGAGCGTCGATGTCGACATTCCGCTCGGTGTGCTCACCGTGCTCACCGGTGTGGCCGGGTCCGGTAAGAGTTCGCTGATCACCGGATCGGTCTCGGGCCGGGACGGTGTGGTGACCGTCGACCAGGGCACGATCAAGGGGTCGCGGCGCAGCAACCCGGCGACGTACACCGGCATGCTCGAGCCGATCCGCAAGGCATTCGCGAAGGCCAACGGCGTGAAGCCGTCGTTGTTCAGCTCCAATTCCGAGGGCGCCTGCCCCAACTGCAACGGCGCCGGCGTCATCTACACCGACCTGGGAATCATGGCGGGTGTCGCCATCCCCTGTGAGGTATGCGAGGGCGAGCGGTTTCAGGCATCCGTCCTAGACTACCACCTCAATGGGCGCGACATCAGTGAGGTGCTGGCGATGTCGGTGACCGAGGCCGAGCAGTTTTTCGGTGCGGGGGAGTCACGCATTCCGGCGGCGCACGCAATTCTCTGCCGGCTCGCCGACGTCGGCCTCGGCTACCTCAGCCTCGGCCAGCCGCTGCCGACACTCTCCGGCGGTGAGCGGCAGCGGCTCAAGCTCGCCACGCAAATGGCCGACAAGGGCGATGTCTACGTTCTGGACGAGCCGACCGCCGGCCTGCACCTTGCCGACGTTGAGAATCTGCTCGGACTGCTGGATCGGCTGGTTGACTCCGGTAAGTCCGTCATCGTGATTGAGCACCACCAGGCGGTCATGGCGCACGCCGACTGGATCATCGACCTGGGTCCCGGCGCCGGGCGCGACGGCGGCCGAATCGTCTTTGAGGGAACGCCCGCCGATCTCGTGGCCGGGCATTCAACGCTGACCGGCGAGCACCTGGCAGCCTACGTCGGCGCCTGATCCGGCGTTACCGATGTGGTGTCCGGCCCGCAGTTCGGCGGGCCGGACACCACTCTCGGGCACTCTCGGGCACTCTCGGGCATGTGACTGATAATGCACATTATGTCAAGTCAGACTCGATAGGAGTCATTATTCCAAGCAACCACCGTCGCCGCATACCGTCCGCGATCACGGAGAGGAATGCGCAGTATGATCCAAGTTCGCATCAGCTGGAGGTCAACGATTTTAGCCTGGCCCCCGTTTGTAGACACGGGTTCAGTGGCGAGTTGAACTTCCGCGGTCTGTGCGGTTTCCTACTATGTAGGGTATCCTTACCTAACCAGCCCCTGCGCACCGTTCGAAAGTATTCTTGTGCTCCACACTATGCCCGCACCACGACTGACCCTCCTGAATGGCTCAGACGACGACGTCGCATTCGTCACCGGTAGTGGAGACCTCAGCTACGCCCAGCTGGCCAGGATGGTCGCCATACGCCGTCTCGAGCTTGGTCGTGTCCGCCGACTCGTGATGCTGGAGGCAGCAAATGCCGTCGAGCCGATCGTTACCTACCTTGCAGCTCTGGAAGGTGGCCACCCGGTGCTTCTGGTCGTACCGGGTGACGATGAAGCATCACGGACTCATCGCGCGTCACTGGCTGAACGGTTCGACCCTGACGTCATTGCCGTCCGCGACGGGGACGGCCCGGCCCTGCGGGAGATGCGGCCTGGATCCACGCACAGCTTCTCCGACGACCTAGCCATGCTGGTGAGCACCTCCGGGTCCACCGGGTCGCCGAAGCTCGTTCGGTTGTCCCGGCAAAACCTGCTGAGCAACGCACAAGCCATTGCGGCGTACCTGCGTCTCACGCCTGCAGACCGGGCAGCAACCACGCTGCCGATGCATTACTGCTACGGCCTCTCGGTCCTGAACAGCCACCTCGTGTCGGGAGCGAGCGTCGTCCTCACCGAGCGATCGGTGGCCGACGCGGCGTTCTGGGACGAGGCCGGGATGCATCGGATCACTTCTTTCGCGGGCGTACTCTACACCTTCGAGCTTCTCGAGGCGGGCAATTTCACGGATCGGTTGCCAGCGAGCATCCGCTACCTCACCCAAGCCGGCGGCCGCCTCGCCCCAGAAGCGGTGCGCCGCTTCGCACGCCTCGGTGAGCGTCGCGGGTTCGAATTCTTCGTGATGTACGGGCAGACAGAGGCCACTGCGCGGATGGCGTACGTCCCCGCGGAGCTCGCCGACCACGCCGCCGGCAGCATCGGCCGCCCCATCCCTGGAGGTCACCTGCGCATCGATGCCAAGGTGGGAGCGGACGTCGGCGAACTCGTCTACGAAGGCCCCAACGTCATGCTCGGCTACGCCGAGACACCGGCCGACTTCGCTTTGGGGCGCACGGTCCACGAGCTTCGCACCGGCGATCTCGCCCGGCACCGCGAGGACGGCATGTTCGAGGTCGTCGGACGGCTAAACCGATTCGTGAAGGTGTATGGGCTCCGGGTCGACCTCGATTCCGTCCAACGCCTCCTCGCCGAGGAAGGAATCGAAGCCCGTACGGCAAGCACCGGAGAACGCTTGCTCGTATTCATCCGTGCGGCCCGGTACGTCGACAGGGCCCGAACCCGCACCGCAGTGCTACTCGGAATCCCCACGCACGCTATACACGTCTACACGGTTAGCGAGTTTCCTCACACAGCCAGCGGCAAGCCCGACCTTGTCTCGCTCATCCGTTATGCCCAGATGGTCGACGCCCAGAAGGCGTCGACAGCAGCAAACCCCGGGCAGGTCGCAACCTCCGACATGATCCGTAACCTGTTCATCGTGCTCCTCGGGCGCCCAGACGCGACCATCGACGACACTTTCGCCGGGCTCGGCGGGGATTCGTTGAGCTACGTCGAGGTGGCTCTACGGCTGGAGGCGTTGCTCGGGGCGTTGCCGCGGGATTGGCCAGCACAATCGGCCCGGAACCTCGCGTCCTCGGCCGACGGCCCTCCCCCACAAGCTGACAGCACGGCCGTGGGCGAAACGGCGAAGCATGGAGCGGCGACAGTCGGAGCGTGGAAGGCCCGCTTTCCCCGGGTCGAGACTCCCGCCGTTCTCCGCGCACTCGCAATCGTGCTGATCGTCGGCACCCATGCCGACCTGATCACTGTGCAGGGCGGCGCACACCTGCTGCTCGCCGTCGCCGGATACAACCTGGCCAGGTTTCAGCTCGCCGACGTTGCGGGGGCCACGCGCGTTCGCCGCCTGCTCAGAAGCGCAGCCCAGATCGCGATTCCGGCCACGCTGTGGATAGGGGCCGTCGCCGTGCTCACCGGCAAGTACACCTGGACCACAGCGCTGCTGGTCAACCACCTCGTCCCCGGCGACGGCAAGTGGAACGAGCAATGGCAATTCTGGTTTCTCGAGGCCGCCGTCTGGACCATGCTCGGCTTTGCGGCAATGTTCCTAATTCGCCCGATCGACCGCCTCGAACGACGGCACCCGTGGACGTTCCCGATCGCCCTGTTCACGGCAGCCGTCACGACCCGATTCGCACTCGTCGGCATCGAGGCAGAAGGAATTGAACGATACACCCCGTTCACCGTGCTCTGGTCTCTCGTGCTCGGCTGGGTCATCGCCCGGGCCGACAATAACTGGAAGCGTGTGGCGGCATCGTCAGCGGCGATCGTCGCCACGATCGGATTTTTCGGGGATCCAGCACGCGAAGCTGTTGTGGTGGCCGGAATACTGTTGCTGATCTGGGTGGAACGGCTGCGGATGCCGCGCACCCTCGTTCCGGCCGTTCGACTACTGGCCAGCGCATCCCTGTTCATCTACCTCACCCACTGGGTCGTCTACCCGACTTGGGAGGCCAGTGCCCCCTGGTTCGGAACGGTCTCGTCCCTAGCCATCGGCGTCGCCGCGTGGTACCTGTATCGCCTGGTCGGCCGAGCATTCAATTACGCTGCCACCACAGGCTTGAGGAGCCGAAACCACTTTGCAATCCGAAGTTGAACCGCTTGACATCAACGGATCGAGCCAACCGAGCATGAATCGATGGGCAGCGGAGGGGAGCGGGAAATTTCGCTCCCAAGACATGAGTTGCCACGAGCCAGAGGCGGTGCTCGAGCGGAATCCTTTCCTGCACCGGACTCCAGATGTTTCCGCAGCGCCAGGACCACGAGAGTGAGTGCTTCACTCGTGCCAGCCGTGACGACGATGTCCTCGGCCTCACACAGCACTCCCCTGGCGTGCCTCAGGTGGTCGGCGATTTCCGCGCGCAGAGCCAGGGTGCCCTGCAGGGGTGGTTCGGTCTGTGGAATGGGTCTCGCGGCGGCCAGGCGCCACGCGGCCGTCCAAGGCCGCCCCGACAATCTTCGGGTCGACGGGTATCCTGGTATCAAATCCAGCACATCAAGCGGATGCTGCTGACCCGCGTCCACCATCGGTCGCGCTGGCGCCGCGAGGGTTCCCCCGTGCAGCAGAACGGCCACGCGCGTCGGCGCTCCCTGGGTGCTGACCAAGTATCCGTCGCCGTTGAGCTGCTCGTTCTCTCCGAACGGCTCATGCCCGGCCGCAGTGAAGAAGTGCGCCCGATGACGCGCCGCGAACTGGCAGCGACCGTCGTGCTGTGCAGACCCCTCACCGAGATGAGCATGAAGATGCGCAGTGGTGCACCGAGCGAGGCCGTCGACGATGGCGAAAACCACGCGGTCTGGGCCGGAGTGGTCCCGGTGGTGACCGGATGGGGCGCACCAGCTGCCTCACCGTTGACGGCGGATGGAACGGAAGTTCCCGCATCCGTTCGCCGGCACTGAGCCAGTGACAGCGAGCTGGCCGCGCAATCAGAATTGCGGATCAGGCGTGCGCATGGTGCATGACCATGCCGAATTCATTAACCGGTTCGAACGCGTCACGATCCCAGGCCCCGGGGTGGGGCACCGGACAATTGACCACCGTGTTTCGCGACGAGTGGTCGATGGTGTGTTCACGCATCGCATGACCGCAGATCGGGCACGACCGGAAATCGGTTGCACCCCACTGTTCCGGACCGCGTGGGGTTTTCCTGTCCTGAATCATGCCATTACGATACGCCCGATTGGACAAAAAGGCGCGCAGCTGGTAGGAGAAACGTGCAGGCCGAGCTAGGCCTCGCCGAATCCGGATTCCAGCAGGGCCGCGAGGGCGCTGATTGCGGGCCCGGCCGCGGGGTCGGTCGAGGCCAGGTGCACGCTACTCCCCCGGGCCAGCCCGAGCGACATAATGCTGAGCAGGCTCGTCGCGTCCGTGCCGTTCACAGTGAGGGGCACCGCGAAGGTGCTCGCGAGGCTCACGAATTCCGCCGCCGGACGAGCGTGCAGACCGTCCCTGTTCACCAGGATCACGGTGCGGGAGATCTCCCCAGCCTCGGCTGGATCTGCGGTCCCGGCATCGGCATCGGCACTAGGCTCGCCCGCGTGGGCCGGCTGAAGTGCAGAGCGCGCGGCTGCCACGACGGCCTTGAGATCTCCCCCGATTTCCGCGGCGACCGCCGCCGCAACCCCACCTTCGACGAGCGGAGCATCCACAATCTGTACCTGATCCTGCTTCGCCTGGTCGAGAAAATCGCGGGCCATTTCCGCGGTCAGAATGGCCGAGCCAAGATCGCACAAAATCACCACACCGGCGCCACCCTCCGCCTCGGCCAGTGCCGTCGTGATCATATCGAAGCTCGTTCCGATTGTGCCCTCGTCGGTGCCACCGGCAGCGACGAGTCGCACGGTCGGTGCCATCTGACGGGCCAGTTCAACCAGTCCCGCCGCGATCTTCGCGCTGTGCGAGACGAAAACCAGGCCAACCCGGTCAGCGGATGCCGGCACGCTCACTCCGTCACCCGGGTCGCGTCGACCGCGGCGCGTAGCAGTAGCGCCGTCGACTGTGCGCCCGGATCCCGGTGACCAATCGCCCGCTCACCGAGGTAGCTCGCTCGGCCCTTCCGCGCCACGAGCGGTTCGGTGTCCTGGGCGCCCCGCGCTGCGGCATCCGCTGCCGCTGTCAGCACGGCCGGTGCGCTCCCGCCCGCCGACTGCGCGGCCTGGGCCGCATCGACGGCCGGGCTCCAGGCGTCGATCATGGTTTTGTCCCCCGCCCCGGCCTTGCCGCGCAGGACGATGCCGTCCCTGGCCGCCGTCAGGAGGGCGACGAGCGCCATACCGTCGAGAGTGCCCACGGCAGCAGTTGCGCCGGCGGCCTTCAGAAACGCGGTGCCGTACAGTGGCCCGGCGGCTCCGCCGACGGTGGAGATGAGCGTGGTGGCGAGTAACTTGAGTACGGTACTCGGGGTCGCATCGTCAGCCAGACCATCGAGTTTGGGCAGGACCGCCTGAAAACCACGATCCATGTTTTCGCCGTGATCGCCGTCGCCGATGTCACGATCGAGCGTGTTCAACGCGGCGCGCTCGGCGGCCAACACCTCTGCGCTGCGCCGAATCCACCGCACCGTCCAGGCGGTATCCAGGTCCGAGTTTGTTCTTGCGTCCGGGCTCATCGGCGCCTCCTTCTATCGTCCCCACCGTAGCGCGGCCGTCTGCACCGGTGCATCCCAGAGGGCGGTCAACTCTGCATCCAGCTGCAGCACGGAAATCGACGCCCCCGCCATTTCGAGGCTCGTCGTGTAGTTGCCCACGAGGCAACGCGACACAGTGATGCCCCGCTCGTGCAGTACTGCGACCGCGCGCCGGAACACGATGTATAGCTCCACCAGCGGCGTGCCGCCCATGCCGTTGACCAACAGCAGCACCTGGTCGCCGCTGGCCAACGGCAGGTCCTCCAAAATGGGCATGAGCAGGCGGTCGACGATGGCATCGGCCGGCTCGAGCTTGATGCGTTCCCGGCCGGGCTCACCGTGGATTCCGATGCCGATCTCGATCTCGTCGTCAGCGAGCACGAAGCTCGGCTCGCCGGCGTGCGGCACCACGCACGGCGTCAACGCCACCCCCATCGTGCGTACCCGTGAATTAACCTTTTCGGCCACGGCAACGACAGCAGCCAGGTCATCGCCGCGTTCAGCAGCGGCCCCGGTGATCTTCTCGACCAGCACCGTTCCGGCCACACCGCGGCGTCCCGCGGTATAGAGCGAGTCCTTCACCGCGACGTCATCATTGATGATGACCGTGCGAACCTCAATTCCTTCAGCGGATGCGAGATCGGCTGCGGTCTCGAAATTCAGCACGTCCCCGGTGTAGTTCTTCACGATGTGCAGCACCCCCACTCCGCCGTCGACCGCCTGCGTTGCGGCCAGGATCGGGTCAGGTGTTGGGGACGTGAAAACCGGCCCAGGAACGGCTGCGTCGAGCATTCCGAAACCGACGAATCCGCCGTGCAACGGTTCGTGTCCGCTGCCGCCACCGCTGACGATTCCGACCTTGCCCTTCACAGGTGCATCCGCTCGCACAATGAAAATAGGATCGTGCGAGACCCGCACGATGTCGGCGTGCGCCGTCTCGAACCCGGCGACGGCCTCGTTGACGACGTTCTTCGGATCGTTGATGAGCTTCTTCATGACCAGCCATTCACTCGGTGGTGCCACGGATTGATCGGACGCTTCGCCCCAAGCGCATTTTCCCACGATCAACCTACACGCATCGATCACGCACGGAAAGGGTCGAGGCCAACTCGAACAGCCTATTCCCCTCGATGACACCGCGCGCTATGTTGATGCCATCCGCTCACCGTAGAGGGGCAGCTTCTGCATCCCCGGCCTGACCAGAAAGGTTCTCGTGGACAATATCGGAGCTGTAATGATCTCGGAGGTCGTGGGCACCGCAATGCTGGTTCTGCTCGGAACGGGCGTCGTCGCCAACGTCGCCTTGGCCAAAAACAAGGGCCTCGGCGGGGGGTTTCTCATGGTCACCATCGGTTGGGGCTTCGCGGTCTTCGCCGGTGTCACCGTCGCCTACCGTTCGGGGGCGCACCTGAACCCCGCCGTCACCCTCGGACTGGTCGCCAACGGCGCCACGGAATTCGGCATGGGTGTTCCCGTCAACGTCGTCTCCGTGCTCGCCTACATCGGAGCCCAAATGCTCGGCGCCATCCTGGGCGCTGTCGCGTGCTGGCTGGCCTACAAACAGCACTTCGACGCCGAGCCCGAACCGGCCAACAAGCTCGGTGTCTTCTCCACCGGGCCGGCCATCCGCTCGTACGGTTGGAACCTCGTCACCGAAATCATCGGCACCTTCGTGCTGGTCTTCGTCGTCATCGCCTTCGGCGGCGGTCGTCAGGGTGAGTCCGGCGGTCTCGCAGCGCTCGGAGCCCTTCCCGTGGCCATTCTCGTCATCGTGATCGGCACCTCACTCGGCGGGCCCACCGGCTACGCCATCAACCCGGCTCGTGACCTCGGACCGCGTATCGCCCACTTCATCCTGCCTATCAAGGGCAAGGGCAGCTCTGATTGGTCCTACTCCTGGGTTCCGGTAGTTGGACCGGTCATCGGCGGCCTGCTCGCCGGCTGGACCGCAACGGCACTTCTTCCCCTTCTCGTCTCTTAACCGGCCCACACGGGCCGGTTCCCTTCGTGAGAATCGGCCCGTTTTGCCGCCACCCGCACGTCTCGCACCAATTTCAAGGAGGACACTGACCCATGACTGACTACATTCTTGCGATCGACCAGGGAACCACCAGTTCCCGCGCCATCATCTTCGACAAGGCCGGATCGATTGTCTCGACCGGGCAGCTGGAGCACGAGCAGATTCTTCCGCAGGCCGGGTGGGTCGAGCACGACCCGAAGGAAATCTGGGACAACACCCGCGAGGTTATTGGCCAGGCGCTGTCCAAGGCCAATCTGACCCGCCACGATATCAAGGCCATCGGCATAACCAACCAGCGCGAGACAGCCGTCGTCTGGGACAAGACCACCGGTATTCCGGTGTACAACGCCATCGTCTGGCAGGACACCCGCACCCAGCCCATTGTCGACCGCCTCGCCGCGGACGGCGGTGTCGAGCGCTTCAAGCAGAAGGTCGGCCTGCCGCTGGCCACCTATTTTTCCGGCACCAAGATCGTCTGGATCCTTGAAAACGTCGAGGGCGCGCGCGCGAAAGCGGATGCCGGCGACCTCTTGTTCGGCACCACCGACTCCTGGGTACTGTGGAATCTCACCGGCGGTGTCGACGGCGGAGTGCACGCGACCGACGTCACCAACGCGAGTCGCACCCTGTTCATGGACCTCGAAACGCTGCAGTGGGACGACGAGATCCTCGCCATCTTCGACGTGCCCCGGTCGATGCTCCCGTCGATTCGTTCCTCATCGGAGGTCTACGGAACAGCCCACACCTCGAGCCTGCTGCGGGAAGTTCCCGTTGCCGGCATCCTCGGCGACCAGCAAGCCGCAACCTTTGGTCAGGCGGCCTTCGACCAGGGCGAGGCGAAGAACACCTACGGCACCGGCAACTTTCTGATCTTCAATACCGGCACCGAGATCGTGCACTCGAAGAACGGGCTGCTCACGACGCTCGGCTATAAGCTCGGCGATGCAGCACCGCACTATGCCCTGGAAGGCTCAATCGCGGTCACGGGTTCCCTGGTGCAGTGGATGCGGGACAACCTCGGCATGATCAGTTCCGCCGCCGAGATCGAGGATCTCGCCAAAACGGTCGACGACAACGGCGGTGCGTATTTCGTGCCGGCGTTCTCCGGCCTGTTCGCGCCTTACTGGCGAGCCGATGCCCGCGGCGCGCTCGTCGGCCTGACCCGGTTCGTCAATAAAGGGCACATCGCCCGGGCAGCGCTCGAGGCGACAGCATTTCAGACTCGGGAGGTGATTGACGCGGTCAATGCCGACTCCGGTGTCCCCCTGACCGAGATCAAGGTCGACGGCGGCATGATCGCCAACAACACCCTCATGCAGTTCCAGGCCGATATTCTCGGTGTTCCCGTGGTGCGCCCCGTCGTCGCCGAGACGACCGCCCTGGGCGCTGCGTACGCGGCCGGCCTCGCCGTCGGATTCTGGAGCGGGCTCGACGAGCTGCGCACCAACTGGCAGGAGGACAGCCGCTGGACGCCCCAGATGAACGACGAGGAACGCAACCGTCAGCTGCGCAACTGGAAGAAGGCCGTCACCAAGACGTTCGGTTGGGTCGACGAGGACGTGTTGTAGCGGGCGACCGAGTGTACGGCGGCCGGGGTCAGATCCGGGTCGCCGCTACCCAGGCGGACAATTTGGCCGTGGCCGCACCGGAGTCAATCGCTTCGGCGGCCACGACCAGCTTGCTGCGAAAACGATCCAAAATCGCAACCTGCACCTGAGCGGGATCGTTGGCGAGATCGAAGGCGACGAGTCCGGCTGCGGCGTTGAGCAGCACGATGTCCCGAATCGGTCCCTGATTGCCGGCCAGCACGGAATGCACGACATCGGCGTTGTGCCGTGGGGAGCCACCAACCAGGTCGCCGATCTGCGCCCGCTTGATGCCGAGGTCACGCGGGTCAATGTCATGTTCGGTTACGAGGCCGCGGGAGACCTCCCAAATGTGGCTGTGCCCGGTCGTGGTCAGCTCGTCGAGCCCGTCGTCACCGCGAAAGACAAGGGCCGTGGCACCGCGGGTCTGAAACACGCCGACGAAGAGGGGAACCCGATCCAGGTTCGCCACTCCGACAGCGGATGCCTCCGGCCTGGCCGGATTGCACAGGGGGCCGAGGTAGTTGAACACGGTGGGGATGCCCAATTCGCTCCGGGTGAGGGCTGCGTGCCTAAAGCCCGGGTGAAAGGCCGCCGCAAAAGCGAAGGTAATTCCGGTCTCCTCAAAGACTTGCGCTACCCGAGCGGCGTCTCGCGACAGGTCAATGCCGAGTTCACCGAGTACGTCTGACGACCCGGAAGCTGAGCTGGCTGCCCGGTTTCCGTGTTTGACGACCGGCACGCCGGCCGCCGCACAGACGATCGAGGCCATGGTCGAAATGTTGACCGTGCCGAACTGGTCGCCGCCGGTTCCGACAATGTCGAGCGCCATCGGATTGACGGGGAGTTCAATGGCATGCTCCAGCACGGCATCCCGAAAACCGACGATCTCATCGACGGTCTCTCCCTTGGCCCGCAAAGCGACCAGGAAGGCTCCGAGTTGGGAGGGGCTGGCCTCGCCGAGCATGATCCGTTCCATGCTCCATGCGGCGTCTGCCACGCTCAGGTCCCGACCGGACAGGAGGGAATCTAAAATCTTTGGCCAAGTCTGGGATTCGAGCATGTTTTCGATCTTAGGAGAACGGGCCCGACTCGCCCGAATTCACAACGAAACCACCCGGGAAAAGAACCACTCCATCGGGCATAAAAGGTCACTTGCATGGCAGATTGAGAAAAACTTGGGGGAATATCAGCCATAATAGATGGGTGACCAGCACCTCAATTACTCAGACGGCGAGTGCGCCCGTTGTGAACCGGCCTAACAGCGTGGCTGTGGGCACCATTGTGTGGTTGGGCAGCGAAGTGATGTTCTTCGCGGGGCTCTTCGCCATCTACTTCACACTTCGTTCGACCTCTTCCGAGCTCTGGCTCTTCGAGGCGGACAAGCACAATTTCACCTTTGCGTTGATCAACACACTCGTGTTGGTGTCTTCGTCGGTGACCTGCCAGTTCGGGGTGTTTGCCGCCGAGCGGCTGCAGGCCCGGTCGACCGGCTGGAAGCCGAGCGAGTGGGGCATGGTCGAGTGGTTCTTCCTCACCTACGCCCTCGGCGCGATCTTCGTCACCGGCCAGGTGTTCGAATACGCCACGCTGGTGTCCGAGGGAATCTCACTCTCCTCCAACGCCTACGGTTCAGCCTTCTACATCACGACCGGCTTCCACGGAATTCACGTGACGGCGGGCCTGATCGCCTTCCTTCTCGTTATTGGGCGCGGTTTCGCGGTCAAGAACTTCGGACACAAGGAAGCCACCAGCGCCATCGTGGTTTCGTACTACTGGCACTTCGTCGACGTCGTCTGGATCGGGCTCTTCCTGGTCATCTACGTTCTTAAATAGAAGTTCTTACTGAGAAACGGGAGCGGACTACTTCAGCATGACCACGATCAAAAAGACTCGAGCACACCGACCAAGTAAAACCGGACGTCGCCACCCGCTCGCCAGCGTTGCCCTCATCGCCATCGGACTGCTGTTCACCGGAGGTGCCTATGCGGCCTTCAGCACCAGCACCGCCGTTGCGACAACAGATGCTTCCTCCCAGCAGACCATCGCTGAGGGCGAAAAGCTCTTCGCCGCAAACTGTGCAACCTGCCATGGACTGAGCGCCCAGGGTTCCACAGAAGGCCCCAGCCTGATCGGAGTCGGCGCAGCGTCGGTCGACTTCCAGGTCGGCACCGGACGGATGCCCATGCAGATGCAGGGCCCGCAGGCACAGAAGAAGCCGGTGCAGTTCACGTCTGAGCAAATCGCAGCTCTCGCGGCCTACGTTGCTTCGCTGGCTCCCGGCCCCGCAATTCCGGCGGCTGAATTGCTCGACGCTGCTGCTGGCGATGCGGCAAACGGCGCAGAGCTGTTCCGCATCAACTGCGCGATGTGCCACAACGTGGCCGGCGCCGGCGGCGCCCTGACCGAGGGTAAGTTCGCCCCCGCGATCGAGAACGTGTCGGCGCAGCACATCTACGAGGCCATGATCACCGGCCCGCAGAACATGCCCGTCTTCAACGACATGAACATCACGCCGGAAGATAAGCGCGACATCATCACCTACCTCAAGTACGTCGAGGACAACCCGTCTCCGGGCGGCTTAGCACTTGGTTCCCTGGGGCCGGTGGCTGAGGGCCTCTTCATCTGGATCTTCGGGCTGGGCGCAATCGTGGCCCTGACCGTGTGGATCACCGCAAAATCCAACTGATGACCGGGAATCGGTCTTGACCAGTTCCCCCGTTTCACCCGAACGCCGCGCAGCACGAGCGCGCAGAGTATTTTCACAGCCCACAAAGGAGAACAATGGTCAAGGACGATAACGGCGCGGAGGACGTAACCGCCGCCGACTCGCCTGGCGACTCGCTTGCTCCAATCGCCGCAAGCACCGCCGTCGTCACACGGGATTCCCTGGTCAACCCGGGGTTCCCACCGCATCGTCCGCGCATCACCGACCTTGACCACAAGGAAGAGCGCAAAGCGGAGCGCGCTGTCTACACGTTGTTCTACGTTTCCATCGTGGGTAGTGTTTTCGCGATCGCCGCCTACATGGCCTTTCCCATCGTCCCGGAAGATCCGGGATCCGTACGCCTGAACAACCTGTTCATCGGTCTTGGGCTCAGCCTCGCGTTACTCGCCATCGGTATCGGTGCTGTGCACTGGGGCAAGGCCCTCATGAGTGATCATGAAGGCGTTGACGAACGCCACCCGGTTCGCGGAACCGAACCCGTTCGGGCCCGCGCCGTGGAGATATTTCAGCAGGCAAATGAAGAATCCGGCTTCGGTCGTCGCACGCTCATTCGTAACAGCCTGATCGGCGCGCTCGTCGTCTTCCCGCTGCCTGCCGTTGTCTTGTTCCGCGGGCTCGGTCCGATGGACCAGAACCCCGTCGACCTTCTAAACGAAACCATGTGGAAAAAGGGTGTCCGCCTGACCATGGACCCGAGCGGCACACCGATCAAGGCCTCGGATGTCACGTTGGGATCGTCCTTCCACGTCATACCGGAAGGGCTGTCCGAGATGGAGCATGGTCGCCTGGAAGAAAAGGCCAAGGCAGCCGTCCTCCTAATTCGTATGGACCCAGCGGACCTGGTAGAATCAAAGGAACGCAAGACCTGGTCCTACCAGGGCATCGTGGCGTACTCAAAGATTTGCACCCACGTAGGATGCCCGGTGGCACTGTATGAACAGCACACCCATCACCTGCTTTGCCCGTGTCACCAGTCGCAGTTCGACGTTGAGAACCACTGCAAGGTCATCTTCGGACCGGCGAAGCGGGCACTACCCCAGCTCCCGATTGCCGTGGACGCTGAGGGCTACCTGATCGCGCAGAGCGATTTCACTGAACCAGTCGGCCCGAGTTTCTGGGAGCGAGCATGACAACCGTAAACACCCGCGAATCTGCTGGGGATCAAACCGTCGGGGCGAAGAAGACCGGTGGCTTCACCGCCACGGCCGCCAACTACATCGACGAGCGCACAAGCATCTCTGGCGCGGTCAAAGAACTTGGTCGCAAGATCTTCCCTGACCACTGGTCCTTCCTCCTAGGCGAAGTTGCGCTCTACAGCTTCGTTATCATCCTGCTGTCCGGGTCTTTCCTGACCTTCTTCTTCCAGGCTTCCATGGCGGAGGTCGTCTATGACGGTTCCTACGCGCCGCTCAAGGGCATCCCGATGTCGGTAGCGATGTCGTCGACCATGGACATTTCGTTTGACATTCGCGGCGGCCTGCTCATGCGCCAGGTACACCACTGGGCAGCTCTTCTGTTTGTCGCCGCCATCGGGCTGCACATGCTGCGGATCTACTTCACCGGTGCGTTCCGCAAGCCGCGCGAGCTGAACTGGGTCATCGGGTTCATCCTATTCATCCTCGCAATGGCTGAAGGATTCACCGGCTACTCCCTCCCTGACGACCTGCTCTCCGGTAACGGCCTGCGCATCATCGACGGTCTGGTCAAGGGCATCCCGGTTATCGGAACCTGGACCTCCTTCTTGCTCTTCGGCGGCGAATTCCCCGGCACCGATATAGTCGGACGGCTGTACTCGCTGCACATCCTGTTGCTGCCGGCGATCATCGTCGCGTTGATCGCGATGCACCTCCTCTTCGTCGTCGTGCACAAGCACACCCAGTACCCGGCGGCCGGACACACCAACCAGAATGTGGTCGGATATCCGGTGCTCCCCGTGTACGCTGCCAAGGCGGGTGGGTTCTTCTTCATCGTCTTCGGCGTCGTCATGTTGATCGCGTCCCTATTCACGATCAACCCGATCTGGAATTATGGTCCGTATGACCCGTCACCGGTGTCTGCCGGTACTCAACCCGACTGGTATATCGGTTTCGCTGACGGCGCCATGCGCCTGATTCCCCCGGGGTGGGAGGTCGTGTGGCTGAACCACACCTACTCGCTCAACATCGTGGTCGTACTGGCCGTGGTCGGACTATTCATCGTCACCGTCATGGTCTACCCCTTCATCGAAGCCTGGATCACCGGGGACAAGCGCGAGCACCACGTACTGGATCGTCCGCGCAACGCCCCGACCCGCACCGCTATCGGTGCTGCCGGCGTCACGTTCTACGCCTCACTCTGGGCGGCAGCCTCGTCGGACATCATGGCCACGCATTTCCACCTCACCATGGAAGGTGTTATCCACACCCTCCAGGCCACAACGTTGCTGGGACCGATTCTGGCTTTCTTCATCGCCAAGCGCGTCTGCCTCGCGTTGCAGAAGAAAGATCGCGAGATTGTACTGCACGGCTACGAGTCAGGCCGCATCGTTCGACTGCCCGGCGGCGAGTTCGTCGAAGTGCACCAGCCGGTCGATGAGTACGAGCGCTGGAAGCTGGTGAGTTACAGCGACTTCAAGCCGCTCATGCTTCGGCCCAACGCCCAGGGCAAGATCGGCCCCGCCGAGAAAGTTCGCGCCGGACTGTCCCGCTGGTTCTTCGAAGACCGGATCACTCCGGTCACGCAGACCGAGCTGAATCGCGCTCATGGCGACCACCCCTCAGCGATCACCGACCATGAACACCAGGCGGCGATCACCGATAAGTAGCGCTCTTCAGGCACCACCACAGATCGGGCATCGATGTCACTCCAGACGTTATCGGAGTGGCTTCGGTGCCCGAACTGCTTTCTGCCCCTCGCTCCGACGGGCGCACTCCGATTGGGATGCAGCACGGGGCATTCCTTTGACGTCAACAAGCGCGGTTTCATCAACCTCCTCACCGGCCCGCCCAAGTTCATCGGCGACAGCGCAGCCATGCTCGATGCCCGCGACAGTTTCCTCGCAGCCGGCTGGTACAAGCCGCTCCAGGCCGCCATTCGCGCCGTCATTTCCCCCGAGCATCCCCGACGTATTCTGGACGTAGGCTGCGGTACCGGCTACTATCTGCGCGAGGCATTGCCCCTAGGCGAGGACGTCCGGGCGCTCGGCATGGACCTCTCCCCCACTGCGGTGAGCCGAACCATCCGCTCGCATGACCGCATCGACGGGCTGGTAGGAGATGTCTGGTCCCCGCTGCCCGTGCAGGGCGCGTCGGTCGATGTCATCCTCAACGTTTTCGCGCCCCGCAATGCTGCGGAATTCCATCGCGTTCTCCGACCTGGCGGGCTGCTGCTCGTGGTGGTCCCTCGACCGACGCATTTGCGAGAGCTCCGGCGGGCCGGCCTGGCCGTGGAGATGCAGGCTGACAAGGCCGCGCACCTCGAAGCCAGCCTCGCGGCTTGGTTCGCCCTGGAGAGTGCCCAGCACCTCGAACAAACCGTAGCGCTCTGCGTGGCCGAGGTGGCCTCGCTCATCGGCATGGGACCGTCGTCGCACCACGCTGCACCGACGGGTCATGAGCCGGCCCCCGCTTCGGCGCAGGACGTGACGATCGCATTCGACATCTTCGGGTTTCGGCGCCGCGCCACGGACCCGCGCTGACACAGCCCGACCGGGACATTGACCTGCGCTGGTACGCCCCGGCCCGGAGACTGCCCGGCGCTGTCACAGCCTGACCAAAACATGCACCTGCCCTGACACGGCGTGGCCGAACGTTAAACGACGATATCGACCTGCCAGCAGCAGCAGATCGGTATCGGTCGGTGTTGTGTGCTTAGCGGGCGAACAGGCCGCGGTAGTACTCGTACACCCATCCCGTCAGGGAGACCAGACCCAGGCCGAGTCCAATGAAGGAGACCCAGAAACCCACCGCGAGACCGAGGAAGACGAGCGCCGTGGCGGCGGCCAAGAAGATCGGCCACCAGCTCCACGGGCTGAAGAAGCCCATCTCGGGATCCCCGTCGTCGACGTTCCCATCGAGACGGTCCTCGGGAAGCTCCGCACCCTGAGCGGCGTGCACCTTGTCCAGGTAGAAGGCGACGAAGGCCGTGAGCAGCGTGGACAGGCCAAGCATGAACGTTCCGGCCCACTCAATCTGGCCGTGGAAGGGATCGAGCAGGCCCCAGACGACGTACACAACCGTGACGATTCCGAAGAAGACGGTGAGCACCCAGAGCAGGTTGACGTTGGTCTTCACTTATTTCACCTGATTCGAGTCGATGTCGTAGACGGGCGCATCGGGCGCATCCTTGCCGGGTCCGATTCCGACGGGGATGCCAGCTTCGGGGTGGTTGAGGTCGAAGGCCGGGCGTTCGGACCGAATGCGGGGAATGGAGGTGAAGTTGTGTCGCGGCGGCGGGCAGGACGTAGCCCACTCGAGCGAGGAGCCGTAGCCCCACGGGTCGTTGACCGTGACCAGGGGCGCCTTGCGGGCCGTGATGTACACGTTCAGGAAGAACGGGATCATGGACACGGCGAGGATCATGGCGCCAATGGTTGATACCTGGTTCATCCAGGTGAAACCATCCTCTGGCGAGTAGGTGGCGTACCGACGCGGCATTCCCATAACTCCGAGCCAGTGCTGGATCAGGAATGTGGTGTGGAAGCCGATGAACAGCAACCAGAAGTGCCACTTGCCGAGACTCTCGTTGAGCATCTTGCCGGTCCACTTGGGCCACCAGAAGTAGAACCCGCTGAACATGGCGAATACGACGGTACCGAAGACCACGTAGTGGAAGTGGGCGACGACGAAGTAGGTGTCGGATACGTGGAAGTCGAGCGGCGGCGAGGCCAGAATCACGCCGGTGAGACCACCGAAGGTGAACGTGACGAGAAAGCCGATGGCCCAGATCATGGGCGTCTCGAAGGTCAGCGACCCTCGCCACATGGTGCCGATCCAGTTGAAGATTTTCACCCCGGTGGGGACCGCGATGAGCATGGTCATGAGCGAGAAGAACGGTAGCAGCACCGAGCCGGTGACGTACATGTGGTGCGCCCAGACCGAGATGGACAGCGCGGCGATGGAGATGGTCGCGTAGATCAGCGTCTTGTACCCGAACATCGGCTTGCGGCTGAACACCGGAAAGACTTCGGACACGATGCCGAAGAACGGCAGGGCGATAATGTACACCTCGGGGTGTCCAAAGAACCAGAACAAGTGTTGCCAGAGTATGGCACCACCGTTTGCCGAGTCGTAGATGTGCGAGCCGAAGATCCGGTCGGATGCGGCAGCGAGCATGGCTGCGGCAAGCACCGGGAACACCATCAAGGCAAGCAGGGCCGTGATGAGCGTGTTCCAGGTGAAGACGGGCATCCGCCACATCGTCATTCCAGGGGCGCGCATGGTGATAATTGTGGTGATGAAGTTGACCGAGCCGAGAATGGTACCGAAGCCCGACAGGCCCAGCCCGACCATCCACAGGTTGCCGCCGATTCCCGGTGAGAATGTCGTGCTGGCGAGCGGCTGGTAGGCGAACCATCCGAAGGACGCAGCACCCTGCGGGGTCAGGAACCCGGCAACGGCGATGAGGCTGCCGAAGTTGAAGAACCAGTACGCGAGCGCGTTGAGGCGCGGGAACGCAACGTCGGGAGCGCCGATCTGCAGCGGAACGAGGAAGTTGGCGAATCCGAAGAACAGCGGTGTCGCGAACATCAGCAACATGATTGTGCCGTGCATCGTGAACAGCTGGTTGTACTGCTCCTTCGTCTGCACGACGTCGAGTCCGGGGGCGAACAGCTGGGCGCGAATGATGAGTGCCATGACGCCGCCGAGGCAGAAGTAGATGAACGACGTGATCAGGTACATGTACCCGATGACTTTGTGGTCGGTGGAGGTGATCAACCGAACGAGGATATTTCCCTTGGGCTCCGCAGACGGAGAGACCGGCAGTGCCGGACGTGACTCGACTGGTGCGATGGTCGTGCTCATGGTTTAGTTGCCCTCCGGAGCCGTCGGGGCACTCGTGCCCGGCTGATTCTGATTGCGGTCGTAATTGTTGTCGAGCTGGCCGACGTTGCCCGCGGAACGCAGAGTCTGGATGTAGGTGTCGTAGTCCTCCTGAGAGACGACCTCGACGTTGAAGAGCATGAGCGAGTGGTACTCGCCGCACAGCTCGGCACACTTGCCCTTGAAGGTACCGATGCGTTCGGGGATGACCGACATGTAGTTGGTCTTGCCGGGAACGACGTCCTTCTTGTACAGGAAATCGATGACCCAGAAGGAGTGGATGACATCGCGAGATTCGAGAGCGATTTCAACCTTCTGGTCGACGGGCAGAACCAGGACGGGAAGTTCGGACTCGATGAGTGAACCGCGTTCACCGTCGGGATCCGGCTGGCCCTGAATGCCCGGTGAATAGACGTCTTCGTCGACATAGTTGAAGTCCCAAGCCCACTGCTTGGCCTGCACCTCGATCTTGACGTCGGGGGTCTCGAATCGCGTCTCAATGGCGATCTGGTCGCGAACCGTGAATGCGAAGAATCCGACGACCAAGATGAGCGGCACGACCGTGTAGAAAATCTCGATCGGCATGTTGTAGCGAAGCTGAACCGGGAGTCCGGTCTGGCCCTTCCTGCGGCGGTAGACCACGAGTGTCCAGATGATCAGCCCCCAGGTGATGAGGCCGACGACGAGGAGAACGATCCACCCCGTGGTCCACAGTCCGGCGATGCGATCGGTCTGATTGCTGACCGGCGCTTCACCCTCTTCAATAAAGCCGGGCAGGAAGCCGTGGAGCTGGGCCTGCGTGCATCCGGCCAGTACAACGGCTAACGTCGCTGCGAGCGGAATAGCAGCCCAACGAAGGCGGTGATTATTGCGCACCGGGGGACCTTTCGGGAGATTCGAGGACACTTCTCAGGAAGTGTTTTGATCCATCCCAGCCTACTCCGCGAGAACGTGCCCGACGTGCACCCTCGGGTCGTGGCGGCGAGGTTTTCTGCAGCGCCACCGCTGATGGCTGGCTAAATTAGGCGAGACCACGGGAAAACGGCGGGGGAATGACGGGCTGGAAGCAAAAAAAGCAGGAACATTATCGGGTGATAATGTTCCTGCCCTGCAGGTTTTCTAAAGCGGATGCTTAGCTGAAGGAATCGCCGCAGGCGCAGCTGCCGCCGGCGTTCGGGTTGTCAATGGTGAACCCCTGCTTCTCGATCGTGTCTTCAAAGTTGATCGAGGCGCCATCGAGGTACGGGACGCTCATCTTGTCCACGACGACCTCGACACCGTCGAAGTCGACGACGGCATCGCCTTCGAGAACCCGCTCGTCGAAGTACAGCTGGTAGATCAGGCCGGAGCATCCGCCGGGCTGCACGGCGACGCGCAGACGGAGGTCTTCGCGGCCTTCCTGGGTCAGCAGGCTGCGCACCTTGAGTGCCGCGACCTCGGTGAGGGCGATGCCGTGCGCGGCGCTATGCGTCGCTATGTCAGCGGAGCTGATAGTCGGGGTCATGGTGTCGGTCATGCTTCTCCTTGGTTCGCGCAGTGACTGCTTCGCACGCAGGTTTTGGTCTTGACAATGCTATCCGGGACAACCAGAAAGTCGACCTGGGCATTCCCACGCTCTCATATTTCCCTGAGCGAGGTTCTCGAGGTCAATGCCCGGTGCGCTCATTCAGGCGACCGAGCAGGAAGGCTTCACTCAGTACGGCCCGTTTGAAAACTCCCAGGTGCAGGGATTCATTCGGGCTGTGTGCGCGGGAGTCGGGGTCTTCCACGCCAGTCACGAGAATCTGGGCGGCCGGAAAAACGCGCACCAAGTCGGCGATGAACGGTATCGAACCGCCGACGCCAATGTCCACCGGCGGCGTGCCCCAGGCATCCGTCATGGCCGTTCGCGCTTCGGTCACGGCCCAGCCGCTGGTGTCGACCAGGAAGGGTTCGCCGGTGTCGATATCGTCGATCTCGACTGACGCGCCGAAGGGGGCGTGCTCACGCAGGTGCGTTTCGATGGCGACCGCGGCCTCGACTGAGGACTGCCCGGGGGCGATGCGCGTGCTGATTCGAACGCTGACGCTCGGTGTGAGCGTGTTCGACGCGTTGTCGACGCTCGGGGCGTCGATGCCGGTGACGGTGAGAGCCGGCTGCGACCAGATTCGACTGAGAATGGAACCGTGTCCGATCGGGCTGACGCCGGGCAAAAGCCCGGTCTCGGCGCGCAGCTGCTCCTCGGAGTAGTCGGGGGTGGGCACGTCGATGCTGGTCAGTCCGGCGACGGCAACCGAACCGTCATCGCCGTACAGCGTCGCGAGCAGTTTGATCATGGCCAGCATGGCGTCCGGGATTGCTCCGCCGAACATGCCGGAGTGCGAAGCATGCTCGAGCGTGCGCACGGTCAACCGCAGGGTGACGTTTCCGCGTAGTGCAGTCGTGATGGCGGGCGTGTTCACGTCCCAGTTGTTGGAATCGGCCACGACGATAACATCGCCGCGCAGGGCCTCGCGGTTCTCGTCCAGGAACGTGGCGAACGAGCGGCTGCCGAACTCTTCTTCGCCCTCGATGAACAGCGCGAGCCCCAGATCGAAGTCGCGGCCGACAGCGGCGACGAGAGCTCGAATGGAGGCGATGTGCGCCATCACCCCGGCCTTGTCGTCGGCGGCACCGCGCCCGTAAAGCCGGTCGCCGCGGACGGTTGGGGTGAACGGGTCGGACTCCCAGTCTTCGTCCTTGCCGGGAGGCTGAACGTCGTGGTGAGCGTAGAGGAGCACGGTCGGCCGGCCGTTGCGCGCCGGACGAGAGGCGAGAATGGCGGGCTGGCCGACTTCGGTCCCGCCCGGTATACCTGCCTGCACGATGTCGACGGACTCGAACACGTCGAGGTAGCGCACGAGAGCGACTACGGCGTCGGCGCTGGCGGCGACGTGGGCACGGTCGAAAGCGGCCCAGGATACCGACGGGATGCGCACCAACGCGCACAGGTCGGCGATCGTGGTGGGGAGCCCCTGCTCGACGGCGGTGCGGAGGGCGTTTTGCGCCCCCGAATCCGCTTCCGAGTGTGCGGCGGAGCCCGTGGTTGGGGAATTTGTCTGTAGGTTACCAGTCATACGGGTAATCTTAAAGCACCCAATTGCAAGGATTTGATGTGGCTAAGACTCCCGTAAACCCCGACGCCCAGCCGTCGATTGAAAGCGCAGACGAGACCGCAGCGCGCCTCGGTCTCGCGCCCACTACCGGCAAGGGTCAGGCGACCCCCACCCGCAAGAAGCAGGAAGCGGCCAACAAGCGCCCGCTGGTGCCGGACGACCGCAAGCTCGCCGCCAAGCAGGCGCGCGCCAAATCCACAGCAGCTCGGGATGTCGCTCGGGCCGGCATGGCTGCCGGAGTCGACAAATATCTGCCGCTGCGCGAACGCGGTCCGCAGAAGCGCTACGCCCGCGACTACGTCGACGCGCGGTTCAACGTCGGCGAACTGATGATCCCGATCATGTTCCTGGTGATTCTGCTCACGACGATTCCGAGCATTGACGTCTACGCGATCTTCGCGCTCTGGGCATTCTTCATCCTCGCCGTTATCGACTGCGTCGCACTCGGCTTCATTCTCACCAAGAAGATCGAGGCCAAATTCGGCGAGGACAAGGCCGAGCGCATCCGCTGGTATGCAGCCATGCGCGCGCTGCAGCTGCGGCCGATGCGTTTGCCCAAGCCGCAGGTCAAGCGCCGTCAGTACCCGGTCTGACCGCTCCGGCGCCCCACGCGGGGCGCCGGAGTGTCTTCGCTATCGTTCGAAGGCACCAGCACGAATCAGCGGCACGCGCACTTCCTCATCGGTGAGGGAACCGTGCTGCCCGATCATGTTGCGCGCCTTCTGGTTCGCCGGCCGGGAATCGTAGTAGGCGATGCCCTTGCGGGCGGCAATGAGCACATCGCCAATGCGCGGCAGCACCTCGTCGGCGACGCGCCCGTAGAGGCCGGCCGCCACCGCCTCAGCGCGAGTATAGACCCAGGCGCGATCCCCCTGCGACTGCCGCCAGGCATCCGCGAGTGAGTCAGCGTCGACCGCGGATTGCTTCGGTTCGAGGTAGAGCTGCACGCAGCGCGGGTCCCCCGCCACGTGGCGAACCCCGGCGACGAGTGCCGGCTCGGTGTCCAACAGAACGTGTTTGGTGCTCGGCACGTCGATCACGCCGTGGTCTGCGGTGAGAAGCAGCCCCTCATCGGAGCGCAGAGTCGCCGCGAACCGGGTCACCTCCGAGTCGAGGTTCTCGAGCACGGCCAGCCAGCGGTCCGATTCCCAGCCGTGCGCGTGGGCGACAACGTCAAGTTCAGCGACGTACAGGTAGATCAGGGCGGTGGGGTTCTCATTCAGGATCCTGCGCGCAGCGGTAAAACGATCGGCCACCTTCTCGGCGGACACGTACTGAGCCCCGCGCAATACCGCCTGGGTGAAGCCCGAGTCCAAAAACTTTTTCGGGCCGACGGCGAAGCTGGGAACGTTGTCGTCGGCGGCCCGGTCGAAAACGGTCCGGGCCCGCTGCCAGGTCGCGGGCTGCATACCCGCGTCCCAGCCGGTCAACTGGTTGACGACCCGGTCGCGAGCCGCATCGAGCACCTGGTAGCCGACCAGACCGTGCTGGCCCGGTTCCACCCCGGTGGTCAAAGTCGCTATCCCCGCCACGGTCGTTGCCGGGAAGACCCCGTCGATAATGCTGGATTTATTGAGGCGGGAAGCCAGAAAACGGGCGTGCCCGGCCCGAGCCCGGATCGAGCTGACGCCGAGGCCGTCCGCCAGAATCACGACCGCTTTGCGCACCGCGGGCAATCCGAGCGAATTCGGTCTGGCACAGACGGCATCGAGAGAACTGGTGAGAACATCGGCCAGGCGCAGGGCACTGAATTGGCGGGCCGGTAGCATGGTGGGCATCGGGTTCTATTCTTTCACAGGGACGAACCCGCGCCCTCCAGCGCTCCCGAGAGCGCCCCAGACGTAGTGCAGCACGACCGGATCGCTCGGTCGCCGCCGCACGCTTGAAGCAGAATTCGCGAATGAGCCGCTCAGACAGCACCACACCCGACACCAGCACAGCCAGCACCGAACGCATCGAGGACGTCGATGTCTCGGTCGAGATGCAGGGGTCTTTCCTCGAATACGCCTATTCGGTGATCTACTCGCGCGCCCTACCCGACGCCAGGGACGGTCTCAAGCCGGTGCAGCGACGCATCCTGTACCAGATGAACGAAATGGGATTGCGCCCCGACAAGGGGCACGTGAAGAGTGCCCGTGTTGTCGGTGAGGTGATGGGCAAGCTGCACCCGCACGGCGACACCGCCATCTATGACGCCCTCGTGCGCATGGCCCAGTCATTCTCGCTTCGGGTGCCGCTGATCGACGGACACGGCAACTTCGGTTCTCTCGACGACGGACCGGCTGCACCCCGCTACACCGAAGCCCGTCTGGCGGCCCCGGCCCTCGCCATGACCGAGAACCTCGACGAAGACGTCGTCGACTTCGTACCCAACTACGACAACCAGCTGACCCAGCCCGATGTGTTGCCGGCTGCTTACCCCAACCTGCTGGTCAACGGCACGAGCGGCATCGCCGTCGGCATGGCGACCAACATGGCACCGCACAATCTGATCGAGGTCGTCGGAGCGGCCCGGCATTTGCTCGCGCACCCGAACGCGACCCTGGACGACGTCATGGAGTTCGTGCCGGGGCCCGACCTGCCCACCGGCGGCACGATAGTCGGTCTGGCTGGCATCAAGGATGCCTACAGCACCGGCCGTGGCAGCTTCAAGACCCGGGCGCGCGTCTCGGTCGAGTCGATCAGCGCTCGTAAGACCGGGCTCGTCGTGACCGAACTCCCCTATCTGGTCGGCCCGGAAAAGGTGATCGAGAAGATCAAGGACGGCGTCAACTCGAAGAAGCTCAGCGGCATCTCCGACGTCACCGACCTGACCGACCGCACCAAGGGGCTTCGTCTCGTCATCGGTATCAAGACCGGGTTCAGCCCCGACGCCGTGCTCGAGCAGCTCTACCGCTACACCCCGCTCGAAGACTCGTTCAATATCAACGCAGTCGCCCTCGTCAACGGAGCCCCGCAGACCCTCGGCCTGCTCGAATTGCTGCACGTCTACGTCAATCACCGCATCGAGGTCGTCACCCGCCGCTCCGCCTACCGGCTGGCCCGCCGCAAGGAACGCCTGCACCTCGTGCTCGGCCTGCTCGTGGCCATTCTCGACATTGACGAGGTCATCCAGGTGATTCGCGCGAGCGACGACACCGAGCAGGCGCGCGCCAAACTCATCGACGTGTTCGACCTGAGCCAGATCCAGGCCGAGTACATTCTGGAACTTCGGCTGCGTCGCCTCACCAAATTCTCCCGCATCGAACTCGAAGCCGAACGCGACCAGTTGGTCGCCGAGATCGCCAAGCTGGAAAAGCTGCTGTCCTCCAAGGCCGCCATCCGCACCCTGGTCTCCGAAGAGCTCGGTGCCGTCGCCGAAAAATTTGGCACCCCGCGCCGCACGGTATTGACCGAGGCCAAGCCGAGCATCGCCGGCCTCTCGGTCGCCGCCGCCAAACGCCAGGCGGCCGTGCTCGAGGTGCAGGACATCGCTACCCGCATTTTCCTGAGCGCGACCGGTCGCATCGCCCGGGTCGACCTGGTCGCGGTCGACGATTCACTTCCGCAGCGAATCCAGCCGCCCCAGCGACGTAGCAAGCACGACGCCGTGCTCTCCACGCTGGACACGACGAGCCGCACCGAGGTAGGCGCGGTGACCAACCGGGGTCGCCTCATCCGCTTCTCCCCAGTTGATCTGCCCGTGATGCCGCCGACGTCGATTCAACTCGCCGCCGGGGTGCGAATCAGCGAGTACCTCGTGCTGTCCGATAAGAAGGAACACGTACTCGGCATCGTCTCCCTCGACTCCGATCGGGCGATTGCACTCGCCACCCGCCAGGGTGTCGTGAAGCGCGTCACTCCCGGGGACTGGGCCAACAAGCCCGACTTCGAGATCGTCGCGCTTAAACCGAAGGACGAAGTGGTCGGCGCGGTCCAGGGCGGCGAGGACGACGACCTCGTCTTCATCACCTCCGACGCCCAACTCTTGCGCTTCACCGCCTCCGGTGTGCGTCCACAGGGCCGGGCAGCTGGCGGCATGGCCGGTATCAAGCTGACGCCGGGTGAGACGGTCGTCTTCTTCACGAGCCTGTCGACCGATGACGTCCCCACGGCGATCGTCGCGACGGTCGCGGCGAGCAGTCAGACCCTGCCGGGGACCGATCCCGGCAGCGCCAAGCTGAGCGACTTCTCTGAGTACCCGGCCAAGGGGCGAGCCACCGGAGGTGTGCGTGCCCAGCGTTTCCTGAAGGGCGAAGATACGCTCGCCGTCGCCTGGGTCGGGCCAGCGCCGGCGCGGGCCGTCGGTCCGGAGGGTACTCCCCGTGCCCTCCCCGAGTCCGGATCCCGCCGAGACGCATCCGGGGTCATGCTTGACGCCATCATAGGAGCCATTGGCTCCGAAATATAGGCTCGACGGGCGTAGCCGTGGAGCGGATCCGGCCCGATTCGTTGCGAGTTAAGGAAGAACGAATCGCCGCCACTCTCCGGGCCCAAAAACACACGGTAGTTTTTCGGCGACCGGAAGAGACCTCCTGAATGAGCCCCCGGTGCGCGTCCATGGACTGGGCTCCGAGCCAAAGCGGGTGTCCGCCTAGACGTCGATGCGATCGCGGGAGAGCTTGTCGGAGCTGTCGATGATGAACTCCTTGCGCGGGGCCACATCGTTCCCCATGAGCAGTTCGAACACCTTGCCGGCCGCCTCGGCATCGTCGACGCGCACCCGGCGCAGGGTGCGGTGGGCGCGTTCCATGGTCGTTGTCGCGAGCTGGTCGGCATCCATTTCGCCGAGGCCCTTGTAGCGCTGGATCGGGTCTTGGTAGCGGCGATTCTTCTTCTCGAGCGCCGTCAACACCGCGTGCAACTCGGTTTCGGAATAGGTATAGATGGTCTCGTTGGGCTTGCTGCCCGGGTTCATCACGACCACCCGGTGCAGCGGCGGCACCGCAGCGAACACGCGGCCCTCGGTGATCATCGGGCGCATGTAGCGAAAGAACAGGGTGAGCAGCAGGGTACGAATATGGGCGCCGTCGACATCGGCGTCGCTCATGATGATGACTTTGCCGTAGCGCGCCGCCGACAGGTCGAAGCTACGCCCGGAGCCGGCACCGATCACCTGGATGATCGACGCACACTCGGTGTTGGAGAGCATGTCCGAAACGGATGCCTTCTGCACGTTCAGAATCTTGCCGCGGATCGGCAGCAGCGCCTGATGCTCACTGTCGCGCGCGAGCTTGGCGGTGCCGAGCGCTGAGTCGCCCTCGACGATGAACAGCTCACTCGTGGACACGTCGTTGCTGCGGCAATCGACCAGCTTGGCCGGCAGGGAGGAACTCTCCAGGGCGTTCTTACGCCGCTGGGTTTCCTTGTGCGCTCTGGCGGAGATGCGCGACTTCATTTCGGCGACGATCTTGTCGAGCAACAGCGCCGACTGCGTTTTGTCGTCACGTTTTGCCGAGGCATAGCGCTCCGCCATGGCCTTGGCGACAACGCTGGCAACGATCGCCCGCACGGCCGGCGTGCCGAGCACCTCTTTCGTCTGGCCCTCGAACTGCGGTTCGGGCAGGCGCACGGTGAGCACGGCGGTGAGGCCGGCCATCACGTCGTCCTTGTCGAGCTTGTCGCTGCCGACCTTGAGCCGACGGGCATTCAGCTCCAGCTGACCGCGCAGAAATTTAAGCAGCCCAGCGTCGAAGCCGGCCTGGTGCGTGCCTCCCTTCGGCGTGGCGATGATGTTCACGAAACTCTGCACTATCGTGTCGTAGCCGGTCCCCCAGCGCAGGGCGATATCCACCTCGCAGTCGCGCACGAGTTCGGTGGGCACCATGGCGCCCTTGTCGGTGAGCACCGGTACGGTTTCGCTGAAGGTGCCGCTGCCGGTCAGCCGCCAGGTGTCGGTGATCGGGGCATCCGTCGCAAGATGCTCGACGAATTCGCTGATCCCGCCATCGAACTGGAACAGGCTGACCACCTGCTCGTCGGTGCGCCGGTCGGCGACCTCGATCGCCAGGCCCGGAACCAGGAACGCCGTCTGCCGGGCCCGGTTCAGCACCTCGTCGGTCTGAAAGGCTGCACCTTTGGTGAAAATCTGCCGGTCGGCCCAATAGCGGATGCGGGTGCCCGTGACGCCGCGCTTGACCTTGCCGATCACCCGCAGCTCGCTCTGGTTCTCAAACGGAGTGAACGGGGCGTCCGGACTTTTCTCCCCCGTGTCGGCGAACAGGCCGGGCTCTCCGCGGTGGAAGGACATGGCCCAGGTCTTGCCGTCCCGGTCGACCTCGACATCGAGACGTTCGGACAGGGCGTTGACGACGGATGCTCCGACCCCGTGCAATCCGCCGGACGCGGCATAGGATCCGCTGCCGAACTTGCCGCCGGCATGCAGTTTGGTAAAGACGACCTCGACACCGGTCAGGCCGGTCTTGGGTTCGATATCGACCGGGATACCGCGGGCCGTGTCGCGCACCTCGACGCTCTTATCGGGGTGCAGCTCGATATTGATGCTCGCGCCGTGGCCACCGAGGGCCTCGTCAACCGAGTTGTCGATGATCTCCCACAGGCAGTGCATCAGACCGCGAGAGTCGGTCGAGCCGATGTACATGCCGGGGCGTTTGCGCACTGCCTCCAGTCCTTCGAGGACGGATAGGTGGCGCGCAGAATAGTCAGAACTCACAACAACCAAGAATACCGGGGCCAACCGGGGTGCCTTCGCGCATCGCCTGCCGCCCCTCGTGTCTCGCGTGGGTCACAACTGAGCAACATGGCTACGCGGTGAGCGAAATACCACCCAATCACCGCGTAAACCCAGCCAGGCCGTGTTTACATTAGTCAAAGGGTTCAAGCAATAAAGTCTGGAGGAGGAGAATATGTCCCAGATCGCCACCGAAAATGGTGCTGTAGACAACGGTGCTGAGAACAAGCAGGGCGCCCCCCACCAGCTCACCGCAGCCGACCGCTGCGATGCCTGTGGTGCCCAGGCCTACATTCGCGTCGTCGTGAAGAACAGTGAGTTGCTGTTCTGTGCTCACCACGGCCGCAAGCACCAGGAGAAGCTCGCGAGCATTGCCGAGAGCTGGCACGACGAGTCAAGTCGTCTGCTCGAAGACCAGCGTTCCTAGCTGGTCAATAATCTCGTTCGGCTCGAGCTGACGAAAGAACGGATACCGCACGCGCGGCTGGCTCAGGCCAGTCTCGGGTGCGGTTTCCTCATTAACGCCCGGCCGGCTGCTATTCGGTCGGCTGCCCGAGCCGCAACGCAACTTGGTTGCGCGCGGTGCGCGCCGTCTCATCGACGGACTCGGCCACAGCGCCGCGGGAATAGACGAGACCGCGGCGACGGAATGCCGCCTTGAGCAGGTGATCGGCCAGCCCGGGGTTTCTGGCCAGAACGGGACCGTGCAGGTGGGTGCAGAACACCTCACCCATGGTCAGGCCCTCGATCTGCGGTCCGCTCGCCGGAGCATCCGCATTGCCTGTGCCATGGAGCACCCGGCCCAGCGGGCTCGCCTCAGCGCCGACATAGTCGCGGGCGTGGTTCTCGAACCCGATCAGCCGCCCAAACTTTGACGACACGATGATGTCGTCGGTGGCGCGTTTCGTGCGGGGAACGGCGTGGCCCGCGACCAGTCCGAGTCCCTCGATTACGCTTCCGCCAGCGAGGTCTATCCCCCAGCTGATCAGCTCCCAGCCGGTGCCGACGGCCAGAATGGGCACGCCGGAATTCGACCAGACTCGCAGGTCTTCCAGCACGGTGCGCAGGGCATCCCTCGCAGGCAGCAGCGCAGCATCCGTTCCCGATCCGATCGACACCGCGTCGACGTGTTCGGGCAGATCGGCCCGGGTATGCACGTCGACGACTCGCGCTTCGCGGCCGCTCCACCGGGCGCGCTGGGCGAACACGCGAGCGTTGCCGGCATCGCCGTTGGTGTCGAGGAGACGAGGCAGCAGCGAGACCACCGTGAAGGGGCGCTCAATCGACGTGGCGGTCATTTACGATTCCTCAACGTTGGAGACGAGGCCGAGGTGGGCGCGGGTGCGCCGCATGCCGTCAGCCGAGAAGATGATCGTTTTCACCCCGGACACGGGATCCGGCAGTGCCAGGAAGGCATCGAGCGCGGTCGGGACGTCGGGTTCGATGCGATCGACCGCCACGCCGTCGTAGGCCAGCTGCAGGGCGATGTCGTGCGCCTTCAGTCCGGAGGCGATCAGCACGTGGCCAAGCCCCGAGGTATCGACCGGCCAGAAATAGGAGGGATCCCGCACATCGGAGCCGATGATCACGATGATCTGCTCCGTGCCGGCCTCGAGGCTGTCCACGTTGAGCTGAAAGCTCGACGGGTTTTGCACGAGCACGAATTCGATCGTTTTACCGCCGACGGTGACGACTTCGCCGCGACCGAAGACGGCCGGCATAGCCGAGAGTGCGGCACAGGCGGTGGCAGGGTTGAAAGTCTCCCCCAGCGTGGCCTCGGCGGCGCCGAGCGCGGTCAGAGCATCAACGGCGTAATGGATGCCGCGGGCCGGCAGTGCAATGCTGTGGCTGCCGCCGTTGGAAGGGAATTCCACTTCGGCAGTTCGCCCCGCCATTCCGGTCAGTTGGAGTCCCCTTCCAGCGGGCAGACGCGATTCGGCGGTGTCGGCGTAGCCCAGGCCACGGGGGTGCAGCGTGAGAACGTAGGCGGTGACGCCGTAGCTGGACACCCGTATGCTCGGTTCGAGCCTGGAGCCGACGTCGGCGAGGTAGCGGTCGTCGGCATTGAGAACCACGGTTTCAGTGGCGCGGGCAGCGATCTTGCCGAGCAGGGCCGCGACCATCTCTGAGTCGTGGAACCGGTCGATTTGGTCGACCATGACGTTGGTAAGGGCGACAACGCGCGGGCTCAGCGACCCGGCGATCAAGGCACCGTGCCCTTCGTCCATTTCAAGAACGGCAACGTCACCGGCGATGCGCCCGGTCAGAGTGACCCGTTCAAGCAGTGCGCTGGTCAAACCCTGGCTGATATTGGCCGTCGACTGGTTGGTGAACACGGTCAGGCCGTGCGCCCGCAGAATGGCCACGAGCATCTTGGTCGTCGTCGACTTGCCGCTCGAACCGGTCACGATGACCAAACCGAGCGGAAAGCCGTTGAGGGTGTCGGCCAAAAAACGAGGCGCGATGCGGTTGACGACGACGCCGGGGATGGCCGAGCCACCACCCGGTTTGCGCCAGCGGGCTAGAACCCGAACCGCTCGACCAATCAGAATCGCCGGAGCGTACTTCACCGACTTCACGAGAGCAAAGTCACGATCCGGGACCGCCGTGTCAACGCCACTCTTTACTCGAGGTAGTCGCGTAGGGACTGCGACCGGGACGGGTGGCGCAGCTTGGCCATCGTCTTGGACTCGATCTGACGGATGCGTTCACGCGTGACACCGAAGGTGTCGCCGATCTGGTCCAGTGTCTTGGGCATGCCGTCGCCGAGGCCGAAGCGCATTCGAATGACGCCGGCTTCGCGCTCGGAGAGCGAATCGAGCAGGCTCTCGAGCTGCTTCTGCAGCATCGTGAAACCGACCGCATCCGCTGGTACAACGGCCTCGGTGTCTTCGATGAGGTCGCCGAACTCGCTGTCGCCATCTTCACCGAGCGGGGTGTGCAAGGAGATCGGCTCGCGACCGTATTTCTGTACCTCGACGACCTTTTCCGGCGTCATGTCGAGTTCGCGGCTGAGTTCTTCGGGCGTGGGTTCACGGCCGAGGTCTTGCAGCATCTGCCGCTGCACCCGGGCGAGCTTGTTGATGACCTCGACCATGTGCACCGGAATGCGGATGGTGCGGGCCTGGTCGGCCATGGCGCGGGTGATCGCCTGACGAATCCACCAAGTGGCGTAGGTGCTGAACTTGAAGCCCTTGGTGTAGTCGAACTTCTCGACGGCGCGGATGAGCCCGAGGTTGCCCTCCTGGATCAGATCGAGAAACTGCATTCCGCGACCGGTGTAGCGCTTAGCCAGCGAGACAACGAGGCGGAGGTTGGCACCGAGCAGGTGGCTCTTGGCGCGGGCGCCGTCCTTGGCGACCCACTGCAACTCGCGGCCGAGCGCGTTTTTCTTCTCGACATCGGTCATGACCGACAGCTTGTCCTCAGCGAACAGGCCGGCCTCGATGCGCATGGCCAGTTCGACCTCCTCGGCAGCGTTCAGCAGGGCGACCTTACCGATTTGCTTGAGATAGTCCTTGACCGGGTCGGCCGTCGCGCCGGTGATGGCACTCGAGTAGACCGGAACCTCATCGTCGTCGTCAACCAGCGACAGCACGAGGGCGCCGCTCGGCAATGGCTCGGCCGAGGCCGGGCGCTTGGTGCCTTCGTCGTCTGAGTCGTATTCCTCGCCGTCCGGCGCGCTGTCGACGTCGGCTTCTTCGTCTTTCTTGACGACCTTGGCCTTGGTGACGCGCTTCTTGGGAGCAGGCTTGTCGACGCCAGCTGCGGTGGCCGCGGACTTCTTCGTCGCGGCGGCCTTGGCTGCTGGAGCCTTGGTGACGGTCTTCTTGACCGTCGTCGTGGGCGCCTCGTCGGTCGCCTCGGTCTTTACGGTGGTTGCCATTGGAGCACCTCTCATGCGGAGTCTTACCTGCTTCTGTGCGACCGGTGACGGCGCCAGATGCGTTTTTGGGCAGAACTTGGACCCATGTCAAGCCCAGGGATGCCCAAACCAACACTGTAAGTACCACACGGTGTGGAGATGCCCCGGACCAGAACGGGTCCTTGGACAATTATTGCACGGTTTGTCTGGACGACAAGCCACGCCACGCACTAGGATTCTCCGTTACGTCGTTTCCAGGTGCGTGATAGTGCAACCCAGATGGGCGCCACCTCTATTCCCTCATCGCGGGAGAGCTGGCGACGGGTGCGGCGGCGGGCGTGCAGCAGAAATACGACTCCGATGCCGACCACGAGGTATTGCACCGAGAACGCCACCCGGAATGCATCGAGGGCGTACAGGTCGCTGGCCGCTCCCCCGGCGACCTTCCATCCGTTTTGCAGGTCGAGCAGCAGCCCCACCAGATACATCGTGACGAAACTCGCGGTAAACCCGCCGACGTTGACCACACCGTTTGCCGAACCGAGACTGCGTTGCGGGTTGAAGGTGCGGGCAAAATCAAAGCCGATGAGCGAACCCGGTCCGCCGATGCCGAGTACCACGAGCAAAAGCACAATAGTCCAGAGTGGTGGAATACCCGGCCAGAGTAGAACGAGCGCCCAGGCGGCGGCTATGCCCGCGACTATTCCCAGCACGATATTGCTGCGGCGCAGGGGATGACGTGCCGTCAGCAGGCCGAGAATCGGCCCGAACACGAGCCCGGCCCCGACCAGCACTGTCAGCATGGCGGCAGCGAAGGCCGGTTCGTAGCCGAGGCCGAAAACCATGAACGGATAGCCCCAAAGCAGGCTGAACACGGTGCCGGCGGACTGCGTCACATAGTGCGACCAGAACCCGAGCTGGGTGCCTGGACGTTTGAAACTGTGCCGCAGCTGGGTCAGCGCGATGGCCAGGCTGTTCGTCCTGACCTGCTCGGTCAGGTCGCTGGGGCGGTCCCGCACAAAGATGACGACCACGATCAGGGCGATGACGGCGACGGAGGCGGCCGAGAGAAAAGCCGGCACCCATCCGCTCGTGTGCAGCAGCCAGGCCAGGGGGACCGCGGATAGAACCTGGCCGAGCTGGCCGATATTGCCCATCCATTGGGACAGCAGCGGAACGATGCGTCCGCTGAACCACGAGCTGATCAGGCGAATCATGGAGATGAAGATGGTCGCATCGCCCGCGCCCACGAGAATACGCCCTACGACGGCAAGGGTGATGTCCGGTGCGAGCGCGAGGGTGATCTGCCCGATCACCATGAGTGCCGTGCCGGTGATCATGAGCACCCGAGGCCCAAAACGATCAATCAGAACGCCCACCGGGATCTGTGCCGCGGCATAGACCAGGAGTTGCACAACGGCGAGGCTCGAGAGCACGGCAGCCGAGCCGCCGAAACGCTCGGTGGCCGCCACTCCCGCAATGCCCATCGAGGTGCGCTGCAACACGGCGGACAAATACGCGAACGATCCGATGACAAAGATCAGGGTAGATCGCCGGGAGTTCACTTGTCCCAACTTACCGCGCTTGCGCCTGCCCCGGTTTCGGAACGCCCCGCCGGCACTTGTTGTTAAGCAGACGGGCCGTCGTCGCGGCTGCGACGCAGCGCCAGGAAATTTTCCAGCTCGGCGGCGATTTCGTCGGCCGAGGGCAGTTCGCCGTCTTCATCGGTCAGCGGCGACCGTAATGTGCTGCCCTCCATGTAGGCGTCATAGCGCTGCTCCAGGGTGCCAACGAGCTTGGCCAGTTCGGGGTTATCCCGAACCTGGTCGTCGATGCGGGCGACGAATTCACGGTTGGCTTCGCGCAGACGATCGGTGGGGAAGATCAACCCGGTCGACGCGCTCGTGCTCTCCAACGCGCTCAGTGCTGCGGCGGGAAACTCGGCGTCGCCCAGGTAGTGAGGCACCAGCAGAACGTAGCCGACCGCCCCGGCACCGCGCTCCTGCAGCCGAAATTCAAGCAGGTGCAGCACGTTGGCCGCGACCTGCGTGTGCGGCCGCCACACCGACCGATTCTCGATCAGGTCGGAGCGATTGCCGCTCACCGTGACGCCGATCGGACGGGTGTGCGGAACCGGCATCGGGATGGCGTGTACCCAGGTGGTCGAGGTAACGGTGAACCGTTCCACCAGCTGCATCACGGCGGCCGTGAATTGTTCCCAGCGAAAGTCGGGCTCGAACCCGGCCAGGAACAGGAACGGCTGCCCGATTTCGTCACGAGCCAGATACAGGCGCAGTGACGGCGGCTGATAATTGGTCAGGTGGTCTTGATCGAAGTAGATGATCGGGCGTCGCGCTCGGTAATCCAGCAGAGCGTCGGTGTCGAACGACGCGACAACGGTGTGCTCGAGGGTGGTGAGGAGATAGTCAGTGAATTGCGCGACCGCACCACCGGCATCCGCGAAGCCGGTCAGCCCCGCGACCAGGTGTAATCCCTCTGGAACGCCATCGGCGTCAGAGGTCAGTTCGTACAGCTCAGCAGGGTCTAACATTCCTTAACTCTAATCCGCACTGCCGTTTTTGGGTGGCTTCTGACGGAGTGCCGAGAGCGAACACCTCGCGCGCTGGGGCTGCCGGCCACCGGCGATCCTGCACCCGGTGGCTACCATCGAAGTATGACCGTTCCCACCCTGTCCCTGTCCACCAAGTCCGCCGTCGACTCTCCCGCCGCGATTCTCATCGTCGCTGCCCAACAAACGGATGACGGTGTGCGCCTCATCGAAACCGGAAGCGACACGCTGATGGCCGCGATCACGGCCCAGCTTCCGTTGCTCGGCGTGACCGGCGCCCGCGATGAGGTCGTGCGGCTGGTCACTGATGACGGTTCGCCGCGCGCGATCGCGATCGTTGGACTCGGACGTACCGTCGATACCGATGCGTTACGGCACGCTGCCGGTTCCGCGGTTCGTCAGCTGACCGGCGTCGGTGCCGTCGCCTTCGCCATCTCGTTGACCGATGCCGATCAGGTCGAGGCCGTTCTCGAGGGCGCAGCTCTCGGCGGCTACTCCTACACCGCGTACCGACAGAGCTCGCTCGCCGCGGCCAAGCTGCCGGCGTCGAGTGTGGTCGTGCACACCGGGGTCGCGGCACCCAACGCCATTGCGCGGGCCAGCGCGAGCGCCGAGGCGATCCGCCTGGTGAAGGACCTCGTGAACATGCCCCCCCTCGACCTCTACCCCGCCTCGCTCGCCGACGCAGCGGTTGAGGCCGCCACCGGTCTGCCGATCGATGTGACGGTCTGGGACGAGCAGCAGCTCGCGGCCGACGGCTTCGGCGGTATCGCCGGCGTCGGTGCTGGGTCCACTCGCCCGCCGCGCCTGGTCAAGCTCAGTTACACACCGGCCGGAGCCGACAAGCATCTCGCCCTTGTGGGCAAGGGCATCACCTTTGACACCGGCGGACTCTCGCTCAAGCCGCCGGCATCCATGGTCGGCATGAAATACGACATGACCGGTGCGGCCACCGTGCTCGCCGTTGTGCTGGCCGCGGCGCGGCGGGAACTGCCGGTGCGCATCACGGCTTGGATGTGCGTCGCCGAGAACATGCCCTCCGGTTCGGCCATCCGACCCAACGATGTGCTGCGCATGCGCGGCGGACGCACCGTCGAGGTTCTCAACACCGATGCCGAGGGTCGCCTCGTACTCGCCGACGGTCTGGTCGCCGCTGCCGAAGAACAGCCAGACGCGATCATCGACGTCGCCACCCTCACCGGAGCAGCCGTCGTCGCTCTCGGCACCCGGTATTTCGGAACCATGGGCGATGATGCCCTGGTGCAGCGGGTTCTCGCTGCCAGCGCTGCCGTCGGTGAGGCAGCCTGGCCGATGCCGTTCCCCGATGAGCTGCGCGCCACCCTCAACTCCGATGTGGCTGACATCGCCAACGCCAAGATCGGCAGCACCACCGGCGGCATGCTGCTGGCCGGCGTGTTTCTGCGGGAATTCATCGGAACGGATGTTAGCGGAACGACGATCCCCTGGGCTCATCTCGACATCGCCGGGCCTGCGCAGAACTCGGGTGCGGGGTGGGGGTTCACCGCGGCCGGACCGACCGGGGTATCCGTCCGGGCCCTGCTCCGACTGGCCGAGGACTTTTCACGCCCGTAGTACAGTCGTAGGGGCAAGAAAAAGCTTGTCAAACCACGTGGCCGATCAGCACAATTTAATCGGCCGTCGTGACAAAGCGTTAAGCGCGAGGGAGTAGCTGAGTGTCGGATCAGAATTTTGACATTGTCGTTCTCGGTGGCGGAAGCGGTGGATACGCAGCAGCGCTGCGCGCCGTGCAGCTGGGATTCACCGTTGGTCTGATCGAGAAGGGCAAACTCGGCGGCACCTGCTTGCACGTCGGCTGCATTCCGACCAAGGCTCTCCTGCACTCGGCTGAGGTCGCCGATGTCAGCCGCGAGTCGGCCAAATACGGTGTCAAGACCGCGTTTGAGGGCATTGACATGGCAGCGGTCACCGCGTTCCGCGAGGGCATCGTCGCGAGCAAGTACAAGGGCCTCCAAGGCCTGGTCAAGGCTCGCGGCATCACCGTGATCGAAGGTGAAGGCCACCTGGTCTCCCCCACGACCGTTCAGGTCGGTGAGGACACGATCGTCGGCAAGAACGTCATCCTCGCGACCGGCTCCTACGCCCGTTCGCTGCCCGGCCTCGAGATCGGCGGCCGCGTCATCACGAGCGAGACCGCGCTCGCCCTGGACTACGTGCCCAAAAAGGTCGCCGTGCTCGGCGGCGGCGTCATCGGTGCCGAGTTCGCGAGCGTCTGGAGGTCCTTCGGCGCCGACGTCACGATCATCGAAGCGCTCCCGCACCTCGTTCCGAACGAGGAAGAGTCCATCTCCAAGCAGCTGGAACGTGCATTCCGCAAGCGCGGCATCGAGTACTCCCTCGGCATCCGCTTTCAGAGTGTCACGCAGAGCGACTCCGGCGTCGTCGTCACCCTGGAAAACGGGGCAACGGTTGAGGCCGACCTTCTGCTCGTCGCTGTCGGCCGCGGCCCGGTCACGGCCGGACTCGGCTTCGACGAGGTCGGCGTCACCATGGATCGTGGCTTCGTTATCACCGATGAGCGTCTCGCCACGAATATTCCCGGCGTCTACGCCGTCGGCGACATCGTTCCTGGCCTGCAGCTGGCCCACCGCGGTTTCCAGCAGGGCATCTTCGTCGCCGAAGAAATCGCCGGACTGAATCCGATCATCGTCGAAGACATCAACATTCCCAAGGTCACCTACTGCGACCCCGAGGTTGCATCCGTCGGCTACAGCGAAGCGAAGGCTGCCGACAAGTTCGGTGCCGACCAGATTTCGACCTACGAGTACAACCTCGGCGGAAACGGCAAGAGCTCGATTCTCGGTACCGCCGGGTCGGTCAAGCTCGTTCGAGTCAAGGACGGCCCCATCGTGGGCATCCACATGATCGGTGCCCGCGTCGGCGAACTCATCGGCGAAGGCCAGCTCGTTGTGAACTGGGAAGCGTACCCGGAGGACATTGCTCCGTTCCTGCACGCCCACCCGACGCAGAATGAAGCGATGGGTGAGGCCTTCCTGGCTCTCGCCGGCAAACCGCTTCACGCGATGTAGTCGGAATCCCATTCTTATCCCATTTTTAGACAATCAAACGGTTTTGAAGGAGACATGCGCATGAGCGAATCCGTCAGCCTCCCGGCACTCGGAGAGAGTGTTACAGAGGGCACGGTCACCCGCTGGCTCAAGAACGTGGGCGACCGCGTGGAGGTCGACGAGCCGTTGCTCGAGGTATCGACCGACAAGGTGGACACGGAAATTCCGTCCCCGGTCGCCGGCATTATTGAGGCCATCCTGGTGCAGGAAGACGAGACCGTCGAGGTCGGAACACCCCTCGTGACGATCGGCGACGGGTCCGGCGCTGCCGCTCCGGCAGCCGAGGCACCGGTCGAGGCAACCGCAGCCCCCGTGGCAGAGCCGGTTGCAGCACCGGAGCCGGTTGCAGCTCCTGTTGCCGCCCCCGAGCCGGTCGCAGCGCCCGCACCGGTTGCGGCAGCCGCACCGGTTGCCGCACCCGCACCGGTCGCATCGCCCGCACCGGTCGCATCGCCCGCACCGGTTGCCGCTCCCGCTCCGGTTGTCGCTCCGGCTCCGGTTGCAGCACCCGCCCCCGTTGCCGCAGCACCCGCCCCCGTTGCCGCAGCACCCGCCCCCGTTGCCGCAGCACCCGCTGCGGTTGTGGACGCCCCGGTCGCTCGCGGTTCGCACGCCGGGACCAGCGGGTACGTCACCCCGATCGTGCGCAAGCTCGCCAACGAGGCCGGTGTCGACCTGTCGACCATAAGCGGCACCGGGGTGGGCGGACGAATCCGCAAGGAAGACATCGTGCAGGCTTCGTCAGCGCGGCCGGCCGCGGCCGCCCCGGTCGTGGAGGTCTCACCGCTGCGCGGAACTACCCAGCCGATGTCACGCCTGCGCAAGGTCGTCGCCGAGCGTGCTGTCATCTCGATGCAGTCATCCGCTCAGCTCACGACCGTGGTCGAGGTGGATGTCACCCGGGTGGCCATGCTGCGCGACCGGGTCAAGGGTGCGTTCGCCGAGAAAACCGGCAACAAGCTCTCGTTCCTGCCGTTCTTCGCCCTGGCCGCAGCCGAGGCGCTTCGTGCCATCCCGATCGTGAACGCCACGATCGAGGGCGACACGATTGTCTACCCGGCCCAGGAAAACATCAGCATCGCGGTCGATACAGAACGTGGCTTGCTGACTCCAGTCGTGCGCAACGCCGGCGAACTCGATCTGGCCGGCTTTGCCGCCCAGATCGCGGACCTCGCTGCCCGCACCCGGGACAACAAGCTCAAGCCCGACGAGCTCAGCGGCGGAACGTTCACGCTGACCAACACCGGTTCGCGCGGGGCCCTGTTCGACACTCCCGTGGTGTTCCTGCCGCAGAGCGCCATCCTGGGCACCGGCATCGTGTACAAGAAGCCACTCGTCGTCACGACCGACGGCCTCGACGCGATCGCGATTCGTTCGAGTGTGTACCTCGCCCTGTCTTATGATCACCGCATCATCGACGGAGCGGATGCTGCCCGCTTCCTCACCACGATGAAGGCACGTCTGGAAGCTGGAGCGTTCGAGGGCAACCTCGGCATCTGAGCTCCAGGTTCTGCCGACGCTGAGCAAATCAGTAGTCGAAAATCTCACGAAGACGCCAGCCGCCCTCGCCCTTGACCACTAGGACCGAGGCTGGCTGGCCTTTTTCGTTCCCGGCGCCCGGGACGAGTGCGACAACGGCCAGGTTGCCGGTTCGTTCCGCGAGGGTCGGCAGGTGGCCCACGTAGTCCGGCAGTTGCGGTCCTGACCCGCCCTGTTGCCGCTGACGCGCGTCGTAGCTGTCCAGAGCGAGCACGGCCGACCCGGTCTGGTCGACGCCCACCAGGCAGACGAGGGACGCCGCAGCGAGGCAAGCGGCCCGGCCGGCGAGCAGCGCCACCACGGCCGCAATCGGATCGTCCCCCGCAATCGCAGCCGCGTCCGGCGTTTCAAGGTCGGAGACGGCACCACCAGCCTGGCTGTGGTCTGAAGAATGGTCGCTATTATCCGGTGTCGCGGACGTTGCGGGCGGTCCGGCCGCCACCGCGTCGGCCGCGGGACCGGGGCGCCCGGAATGACCGGAGAGCGGAAACAACGTCAGTGCCAACACGAGCACGCTGACACCGACCAATCCCGCCACCAGGATAGGCCTTCGACGACCGTGAAGTCGTTTACGCAGGCCATGCCCGAGTGCCGCGACCGGACGTGCATCAACCAGGCTGTTGAGCAGCCGGCTGAGCAGCCAGCTGAGGAGATGCCGTAACCCGGCGACCCTCGCCACCAGGTTACCGAGGGCCCGGGAGGGCGGTCTCAGGCCCGCATTGACAGCAGAAGGATACGGGTCGGGGTCGTGCAGAACGGGGTCGTCGTGTTCCGGGGCGTACGGGCCCGGCGCAGTCCGTTCGGTGGCGTGGCCGCGTTCGCTGAACGTGCCTCGGATCTGCAGGTTTCCGATTCGCCGAGCGGGCTCCGCAACCTCCTGGCCACCGATCGACGGGTCAGCCGACCCGGCGCTGTCGGGATCCGGTTCGGTGACGAGTCGAAAGCCCCGCAGCGGTTCCGCGTCGGCCCAGTCGAACAGGGCGCGTTCCAGATCCACCAGGATCGATTCCGTCGGTTTCAGTGCGAGGAACGCTCCAGGTTCTGCGCCGTACCGGCCAACATCGTACGGCCCAACACTGGTTTGACCAGCACCGTACCGACCCGCACCGTCGCTCGGATCCACCGCCTCGTGGAACCGCCGGATCAATTCTGCCCCGCCGTGGCTGCGCGCGTCAGTCTCGGCGAGCCCAGCACAGACGCACCGCCCGATGGTCGCCAGCCGGGTGTAATCGGCGCGGAGGAGCGGCATCCGCTCTCGTAGGGCGTCGCTGAATTGGCGGATCGCACCGAATCCGGTCAGCACGGAGCGGCCGGTCGCGTCGAGCAGTACGGTGGCCTGGCTGAGGCTGCCGTGTGCGAACTCGGCCGAATGCAGCGCGTTGAGGGCCACCACGACGGGGGCGAGGAGGGTCACCGCTTCGCCCGGCGACAGCACGGGATGTTCGATCAAATAGCGGGCCAACGACCCGCCGGCGAGCCGTTCCAAGATCAGGCAGATTCGACCATCACCGAGCTGCGCGACATCGAGCAGCCGGACCAGCCCCGGCGCTGCTGCCGAGGTGAGGACGGCGATGTCGCTCTCGATGCTCGCCGACTCGGTGTCGGCACGGAATATCTTGAGGGCGACCATGGCGCCGCTGCCGGAATGTCCGAGATAGATTGCAGCGCGGTCCCCCGTGCCAAGCAGCCGAATCAGTCGGTAGCCGGCAACGACGCATTCGCTCTGCAGCGCTGCCGACCCCGGCGCGCGATTTCCGTCGACCTCCAGCTGCGGCCGAGGACCGAAGCGAATCGGGTCACCAAGTCGGATCGGGTCTCTGAATTGGATCGGGTCTCTGAATTGGATCGGGTCATCGACCGGAGCCGGGGGCGCTGCGCTGCGTCGTTTCACGAGACCATGTTCTCGCGGGAATCCGGTGCACAGACCTGGCCGGCACGCACCGGTGCACAACGGGCGAACCAGGAAAGCGGGGAGGAGCGCAGAAACCTGACGGCAGCCAGACTGACAAACGTCTGCAGCTCGCCCCAACTCCCCCGGAGCCCCCTAGACTGGGCCAATGCTCGACTTTGTCGTCGCGGGGCTAAGCGCCAACTCCGTGCCGTATGTTGAGGGCCTAGAGCTCCAACGCGCAGTCCACCGTTCCGTCGTCGCCCGTGAGCGACCGGACACCGTCCTCCTTTTGGAGCATCCCGCCGTGTACACAGCGGGTAAACGCACCCTGCCGGAAGAACGCCCCGTCGACGACACCCCGGTGATCGACGTCGACCGCGGCGGTAAAATCACCTGGCACGGACCTGGGCAGCTGGTCGGCTACCCCATCCTGCACCTCGCAGAACCGGTCGACGTCGTCGGCTATGTTCGATCTCTCGAGGGCATGCTGATCGAGGTGCTGATCGGCTTCGGCATCGACGCCGTCCGGGTAGCCGGACGTTCGGGAGTCTGGGTCGGACCGGCCGGCCACGAAGACAAGATCGCCGCCATTGGAATTCGAGTGGCACAGGGTGTCACCATGCACGGCTTCGCGCTCAACTGCAGCAACTCCCTCGAGCCGTATGACCGCATCATCGCCTGCGGAATTCGCGATGCCGGAGTCACCACAATGTCCCGCGTCCTCGGCCGCACCGTAGACCCGAGTGACCTGATCGACCCCATCACCGCTGGCTTTCAGCGCACGCTGGGAGCCGACACCGACAGCCTTAACCCCGTCAGCCTCGACAACGTCAGGACGAACGCATGAACGCAGTACCCGAAGGCCGCAAACTCCTACGCCTGGAAATTCGCAACGCCGAAACTCCGATCGAACGTAAGCCGGCCTGGATCAAGACCGTCGCCAAAATGGGCCCCGAATATCAGAAGCTGCAGAGTCTCGTGAAAAGCGAGAACCTGCACACGGTCTGCCAGGAAGCCGGCTGCCCCAACATCTTCGAGTGCTGGGAAGACCGCGAAGCAACCTTTTTGATCGGCGGCTCCCAGTGCACACGACGCTGTGACTTCTGCCAGATCGACACCGGGAAGCCGGCCGACTACGACACCGACGAGCCCCGCCGCGTCGGTGAATCGGTTGTCACCATGAACCTGCGCTATGCCACCGTGACCGGTGTGGCCAGGGACGACCTGCCCGACGAGGGGGCCTGGCTCTACGCCGAGACCATTCGCCAGATCCACCAGCAGAGCCCCGGAACCGGCGTCGAGATTCTGGTGCCGGACTTCTCCGGCAACCCGGATCATCTCGCGCAGGTGTTCTCAGCCCAACCGGAAGTTTTCGCGCACAACGTCGAAACCGTGCCGCGCATCTTCAAGCGCATCCGCCCCGCCTTTCGCTACGACCGGTCGCTCGACGTGCTCACCCAGGGCCGTAACGCCGGTCTGATTACCAAGTCCAACCTCATCCTGGGAATGGGTGAAGAACGCGCGGAAATCACCCAGGCCCTGCACGACCTGTACGAAGCCGGCACCGACATCATCACCATCACGCAGTACCTGCGGCCGAGTGCCCGACACCTGCCGGTCGCCCGCTGGGTGCGCCCGGAGGAATTCGTCGAACTCAATGAGGAGGCCAAAGAAATCGGCTTTCTCGGCGTGCTTTCCGGTCCGCTGGTGCGGTCGTCCTATCGGGCTGGCCGGCTGTGGGCCCAGTCCATGGTCGCGACCGGCCGGGAGATTCCGGCCGACCTGCGCCAGCTGGCGGATGCCCAACTTGGGTTCGCCCAGGCCGTCTCCTAATGCGAGGATGGGGTGAATTCGGTCACTCGGCATTCGAGTGACTGGGTAGTCTTATACCCATGGCACGCAGCAAGGAAAAGACCCCCAAAAAACCGAAGAAACCCGGCCGCTTGAAGCAAATGTGGCAGGTTTTCCAGATGACGAGACGATATGACTCGAATATCGTCTGGATTCTGGTTCTGGCCTTCCTAATCCCCGTTCTGATCAGCCTGGCCCTGGCCCTGCTGATCCCCGGCAGCAACGTCTTCACGATGGTGCTGTGGATCGTCGCCGGCGTGCTCGCCGGAATCCTGGCGATGCTCATCATTCTGGGGCGGCGGGCCGAGAAAGCCGCCTATTCGCAGATCGAGGGCCAGCCCGGTGCCGTCGGTGCCGTGCTGCGCAGCTCGCTCAAGCGGGGGTGGGTCGGCAGTGAAATGCCGGTCGCCGTAAACGGCAAGACTCAGGATGCTGTCTATCGGGCTGTCGGTCGCGGTGGAGTCGTGCTGATCAGCGAGGGCCCGAAAACGCGCACCACACGCATGCTCGACGAAGAAAAGCGCAAGATCGTGCGCATCGGCGGCAACGTCGGCGTGACCGTGATCTCGGTTGGACCCGACGACGACGCCGTGCCGCTGCACAAGCTGGCCCGCCGTCTAACCCGGATCAAGCCCACCCTGACCAAGGCCGAAGTTCTTGCGGTCAACAACCGCCTGAATTCCATGGGCACCAAGCTTCCCATTCCCAAGGGCGTCGACCCGATGAAGGCGCGCCCGCAGCGCGGTTGACTCCAGACAGATTCACCCGATTCCGGGGAACCAAAAGAAGGGCCCACGCTTCGCGTGCGGCCCTTCTTTTGGTTGTTCGGACTGTGCGGCACAGACCGGACCGCTACTGACGAATGAGGGCCGTTCCGGCAATCTTGTCGTGGAAGCCGCGCTGATCGGAATCCCAGACCAAGGCGGGAAGCGCGATCCCGAGCAGCAGCGAGCGCACCACCGGCCGCCACAGCCCGATCCAACCGCCGTGAATGGAGATGAGCCGCAGGCCAACGAGCCGGTGGCCGATACTGGCCCCGATGGTCGGAATAAACACGATCTGCAGGATGACGAAGATGATTAGGTTCGCGGCCGGATCGTAGTTGAAGAAGATCGCCGACACCGCGATCGCGATGGCCCAGTCGATGGCGAAGCCCAGAATTCGCCGTCCAGGCCGACCGATCGAACTCGGCCCGTGCTGGGGTAGCCCGAGGCGCTCCCCCGGCCATTTGCTCGGTGGCACTGGACCAAAAGTGTTCGGGCGGGAGCTGGAGTCTGGCACCCGATAAGTCTACCGAGCAGGCTCCCCTGTAACATGTGTGAAACATAAGCGTCACGGACAAGTAACGCAGCGCTACTAATCTCAATAAAGCCGATGTGTCCGATTCGGCTATTTACACGCCCACGTCGTCTGGAGTTTATCCGCATGTTCCGCGATTCGTCAGAAGTGCTCAAATTCATCAAAGACACGGACGTCAAGTTCCTTGACATCCGTTTCACCGATCTTCCCGGTGTGCAGCAGCACTTCAACATCCCGGCATCCACCGTTGATGAAGAATTCTTCACCGTTGGCCAGATGTTCGATGGCTCGTCGATCCGCGGTTTCGCGTCGATCCACGAATCCGACATGCAGCTCATCCCCGACGTGTCGACCGCATACATCGACGCCTTCCGCACCGAGCGCACGCTCATCATGCTGTTTGACATCTACAACCCGCGCAACGGCGAGATCTACTCCAAAGACCCGCGCCAGGTAGCCAAGAAGGCTGAGAAGTACCTCGCTTCCACCGGCATCGGCGACACCGCATTCTTCGGCTCCGAAGCCGAGTTCTACATTTTCGACGACGTGCGTTACGAAGTTAACCAGCACACCAGCTTCTACTCCGTCGACTCCAGCGAAGGCGCCTGGAACTCGGGCAAGAAAGAAGAAGGCGGAAACCTCGCCAACAAGACGCCATTCAAGGGCGGCTACTTTCCGGTCAGCCCGGTCGACCAGCACGTCGACATGCGCGACGACATCTGTCTCAAGCTGATCGAAGCCGGCCTCATCCTCGAACGCAGCCACCACGAGGTCGGCACCGGCGGCCAGGGCGAGATCAACTACAAGTTCGACACCATGGTGCACGCGGCCGATGACCTGCTCAAGTTCAAGTACATCGTCAAGAACACCGCGCACGACTGGGGCAAGACGGCGACCTTCATGCCCAAGCCGTTGTTCGGCGACAATGGCTCTGGCATGCACACCCACCAGTCTCTCTGGGCCGACGGCAAGCCGCTGTTCTACGATGAGGCCGGCTATGGCGGACTCTCCGATGTGGCCCGCTGGTACATCGGAGGCCTGCTAAAGCACGCTCCGGCAGTGCTCGCGTTCACGAACCCGACGGTGAACTCCTACCACCGCCTCGTTCCCGGCTTCGAAGCACCGGTCAACCTGGTCTACTCGGCCGGCAACCGGTCAGCGTCCATCCGCATCCCGATCACCGGCACCAACCCGAAGGCCAAGCGCCTCGAGTTCCGTGCACCCGATGCCTCCGGCAACCCGTACCTCGCGTTCGCCGCGCAGCTCATGGCCGGCCTCGACGGGATCAAGAACCGCACCGAACCGCACGAGCCCGTCGACAAGGACCTCTACGAGCTGCCGCCCGAAGAAGCCAAGAACATCCCCCAGGTTCCGGCTTCGCTCGAAGAAGCCCTGCAGGCCCTCGAAGCGGACCACGACTTTCTGCTGGCAGGAAACGTCTTCACCCCTGAGTTGATCGAGACCTGGATCGAGTACAAGCGCGAAAACGAGATCAAGCCGCTCGCTCAGCGCCCGCACCCATTCGAGTTCGAGCTCTACTACGGCGTCTAAGCCCAGCGTGTGAGAAAAGGACCGCATCCTCGGATGCGGTCCTTTCCTCGTAGCTGACGTCCCCGCGCAGGCTCAGCCGGCCGTCGGGCCCGGGCGCTCCACCGGGCCATAGAACAAACGCTCAAACACGGCGCGGGCGCGCCGCGTGACGGCGAGGTAGTCGTCTTCCAGCTGATTGCCCGACCCCGGTGGGTATTCCATCACGCGGGCGATGCCTTCGAGGGCTGCGCGATCCGTCGGGAGCACGTTCGAGGTGTGATTGGTCCACAGGGTGATGGCCGAGCGCGCGCGGGACGCGAAGACCCAGGCGCTGCGCAAGACCGCGGCATCCGCTGCCGGAATCAAACCCGCAGTCACTGCCTCGGTCAGGGCGTGCAGAGTCGACGTCGTGCGGAGCGCGGGAATGGCCGCGGCGTGCTGCAGTTGCAGCAATTGCACGAGCCATTCGACGTCGCTGAGCGACCCGCGTCCCAGCTTGAGGTGCCGGTTCGAGTCGGCTCCCTGCGGCAGACGCTCGTTCTCGACCCGCGCTTTGATGCGGCGGACCTCACGCACGGCCTGCTCGCTGATATTGCTCGGATACCGCACCTCGGCGGCCACGGCCTCGAAGTCGCGCAGCAGAGCGGCATCCCCGGCGACTCCGCGGCCGCGCAGCAGCGCCTGGGCTTCCCAGGTGAGCGACCAGCGCCGGTAGTAGGCCTGGTACGACTCAAGCGACCGCACCACCGGCCCATTGCTGCCCTCCGGGCGCAGGCCGATGTCCAGATCCAACGGCAGGCGGGCGTCATCGCTCAGCCGGTTGAGTTCACGAACGATAAACCTGGCACGCTCGTTGGCGGCTTCACCCTCAAGGGTGCCGGCACGAAAGACATACATGACATCGGCGTCGGAGCCGAAACCGAGTTCAGCACCACCGAAGCGGCCCATTCCGACAACCGCAAATTCAATGCCATCGGGAGAAGCGGATGCTGGGCTCTCAGCCGAATCGCTGAGTTCGCCGCCGCGAATGGCCGCGATCACTCCTTGGATATAGGTCGCATTGACATCGGTGAGGCCCTGACCCAGTTGGTCGAGGTTGATCTGGCCGAGGAGCGAGGCGAAGGCCAGGCGGAGCATCTCGCGCCGGCGCGCCGCCCGAAGGATGGTGCTGGCGGCATCCGCACTTTCGTGTCGGCCGAGTACCGCGCGTGTTTCGTCCCGCAGGGCCCTGAGTGGACGAGGCTGCAGGTCGTCCTCGTCTTCCAACCAGGCCACCGCTTCGGGGATCTTCTCGAGCAGTTCCCCGATGTAGCGGCTGCCGGACAGCACGCGGGTGAGTCGCTCCGCAGCGCCGGACGAGTCGCGCAGCATGCGCAGGAACCAGTAGGTCGAGCCAAGGTTGTCGCTGAGCCGCCGAAACGCGAGAAAGCCATAGTCGGGGTCAGCCCCCTGGGACAGCCACTGCAGCAGGACGGGCAGCAGATGACGCTGAATTGCCGCGCGTCGTGAGACCCCACCCGAGAGCGCCGCGATGTGGGCGAGGGCGCCCTTGGTGTTAAGGAAACCAATCGCGGCCAGCCGAGCCTCGGCCTGCGCACTGGTCAGATTCAGACCCTCGGCCGGCAGTGAGGCAACCGCCGAGAGCAGCGGACGGTAAAACAACCGCTCGTGCAGGCCGCGCACGCGTTGCTTGGTCTCTGACCAGCGGATGGTCAGCCCCGCAGCGCTCGTCGCCAGACCGGTCGACCGGGCCAGCACCCGCAGGTTCGCCTCGTCCCGGGGGACCAGGTGGGTGCGGCGCAGCTTCTGCAGCTGCAGCCGGTGCTCCATCAGGCGCAGCACGCGGTAGTCCTGGGCGAATTCGGTCGCTTCGGCCCGCCCGACGTAGCCGGCCGTGGCCAGTGCGGTCAGGGCGGGGAGGGTGCCGGCCTGGCGCACCTCCGGATCAGTCTGGCCGTGCACGAGCTGCAGCAGCTGCACCGTGAATTCGATATCGCGCAGGCCTCCCGGCCCGAGCTTGAGCTGCACATCGACCTCATCGTCGGGGATATTGTCGGTGACGCGTTCCCGCATCCGCTGCACGGACTCGACGAAATTCTCGCGGCTGGCGCTGTTCCAGACCTTGGGTGTGACGGCGTCGATGTAGCGTCCCCCGAGCTCGCGGTCCCCCGCGAGCGTGCGCGCCTTGAGCAGGGCCTGGAACTCCCAACTCTTGGCCCAGCGATCGTAGTAGACGAGGTGGGATTCGATCGAACGCACGAGCGCACCGCTCTTGCCCTCCGGGCGCAGGTTGGGATCGACCTCCCAGAGTTCCGGTTCGACAGCGGACTCGTTGAGTGCACGCATGATGAGTACGGCCAGCCGGGTCGCTATTTCGACGGCGCGGGAGCTTTCCAGCCCGACCGTGTGATCACCGTCGGCGACGAAGATGACATCGACATCACTGACGTAGTTGAGTTCACTCGCGCCGGCCTTGCCCATACCGATAATCGCCAGCCGGGTCGCGCGCACCTGTTCGGTGGGGAACACGCCGCGGCCGGCCGACTCGCCGCTGCACATGGTGCGCGCGACAGCGAGGGCGGCCTCGAGAGCCGCCGTCGCGAGGCCGGACAGGGTGCGGGCCACGCCGTCGAGCCCGGCCACGGGGTCATCTTGTTCGAGGTCGAAGGCCGCAAGTTGTGCTAGCCGGCGGCGGTATCGCACCCGAAGGGCGATCCAGGCCTCCTCGTCCACCAGGCGGGAGAATCCGTCGCTCGCGCCCACCGAGTCCAACAGGTCGCGCACCAGGTCATCGACGCTGGGCAGCACGGCCAGCGGTACCTTGAGGACGGACAATTCGTTCGGGTGTCGCAGGAAGAATTCGGCGAGGCCACTCGACGCCCCGAGAACCCGGAGCAGACGCCCGGCCGCAGCGCACGACTGCAGCAGGTGGAACAGTTCAGCGGATCCCTGCCGGAGCAGCGCGACCAGCGCGACCAGCGCAGCATCCGGACTGGCCGTTTTCGTCAGGAGCGGAAGCAGCTGGTGCGTGTCGGTCAACCGGTCGGTCGCCTCGGACGCGCTGTGTGGGCTGCTCGCACCGAGGCGCTCGACCTCGTCGAGCCGACCGCGCACCTCTGTGAGGTCCACGAACCCGACCCGAACAAGCTCGGTCAGTGTTAAATACGAACGCTCCATCGCGGGTGATTCCTTCGATCATCGACAGGGTTGCGAGTTAGAGCATCTCCAGATTTTTCTGCAGCTCGAACGGAGTGACCTGCGACCGGTAGTCGCGCCATTCCTGGCGCTTGTTCAGCAGGACGTAGTTGAAGACCTGTTCCCCGAGCGTCTCCGCGACGAGTTCGGACTCCTCCATGAACTGAATGGCATGGTCCAGGCTCGCCGGCAGCTGAGTGTAGCCGAGGGCACGGCGCTCCGTGTCGCTCAGGCTCCAGACGTTGTCCTCGGCTTCGGGCGGCAACTCGTAGCCCTCCTCGATGCCCTTGAGGCCGGCAGCCAGCATGAGCGAGTAGGCGAGGTAGGGGTTGGCCGCTGAGTCGATCGCGCGGTACTCGACGCGAGCGCTCTGGCCCTTGTTCGGCTTGTACAGCGGTACTCGCACGAGGGCCGAACGGTTGTTGTGGCCCCAGCAGACAAAGCTCGGGGCCTCGTCGCCGCCCCACAGCCGCTTGTAGGAGTTGACGAACTGGTTGGTCACCGCGGTGATCTCCGGCGCGTGCTTCAGCAGTCCGGCGATGAATTGGCGGCCGATCTTGGACAGCTGGTACTTGGCACCAGCCTCGTAGAACGCATTCGCGTCGCCCTCAAACAACGACATGTGGGTGTGCATGCCGGATCCGGGGTGCTCAGACATGGGCTTGGGCATGAACGTCGCGTAAACGCCCTGCTCAATGGCGACTTCCTTGACCACGGTGCGGAAGGTCATGATGTTATCGGCGGTGGTCAGCGCATCGGCGTACCGCAGGTCGATCTCATTCTGGCCGGGTCCCGCTTCGTGGTGGCTGAACTCCACCGAGATACCCAGGTCTTCGAGCATGCGCACGGACCGGCGACGGAAGTCGTGCGCGGTGCCGCCGGGAACGTTGTCGAAGTAGCCCGCCGAGTCGACCGGGATCGGCCCGTTCTTGCCGTACTTCGAGGACTTGAGCAGGTAGAACTCCACCTCGGGGTGGGTGTAAAACGTGAAGCCGCGGTCGGCTGCCTTGGCCAGGGTGCGCTTGAGCACGTTGCGCGGGTCGGCCACGGCGGGCTGCCCGTCGGGCGTGGTGATGTCGCAGAACATGCGGGCGGTCGGGTCGACCTCGCCGCGCCACGGCAGAATCTGGAACGTGGTGGGATCCGGGTGAGCCAAGACATCCGCTTCGAAAGAACGGGTGAGACCTTCGATGGCCGAGCCATCGAAACCGAGGCCTTCGTTGAAGGCACCTTCAACCTCGGCGGGCGCGATGGCGACCGATTTCAGGGTGCCGACGACATCGGTGAACCAGAGTCGAACGAACTTGATTCCTCGCTCCTCGATGGTCCGAAGAACGAAGTCGCGCTGCTTGTCCATTCACGCTCTTTCTGATTGCTCCAACTTTAATAACTACTGCCTAGGCTACTGGCTCCAAGCACGATTGCTTGCCTGACTAAACTTGTCGCATGCCAGAGTTGACAGTGCCAGAGCCCATAGTCCCTCCCGCCGATGTCCCGGTTCAGCAGCCGTATGGACACGCTCCCGAGGGCCCCAAGCGGGTACGCACCAGACATTTCCAGACCGCGAAGCTGCAAGGCATCCCGATTACCGGCCTGACCAGCTACGACATGCTCACCGCACAGATTTTTGATGAGGCCGGTATCGACTTTCTCCTGGTCGGTGATTCGGCCGGCAACAACGTCTTCGGTTACGAGACCACCCTGCCGGTCACCGTTGACGAGCTCATTCCGCTGACCCGCGCCGTGGCGCGCGCGGTCAGCCGCGCGCTCGTCGTCGCGGACCTGCCGTTCGGGTCCTACGAGAGCGGTCCGGATCAGGCCCTGGCCACGGCTGTGCGGTTCATGAAGGAATCCCAGGCGCACGCGGTGAAGCTGGAAGGTGGGGAGCGCAGCCACAAACAGATTCGGCGCATCGTGTCGGCCGGCATCCCGGTGATGGGGCATATCGGCTTCACCCCGCAGAGCGAGCACGGGCTTGGCGGTCACATTATCCAGGGCCGCGGCGAAGCGGCCGAAGCACTCATTATCGACGCCCTCGCCGTTCAGGAGGCCGGTGCCTTTGCCGTGGTCCTCGAAATGGTCCCGGCCTCGGTCGCTGCCCAGGTGACCGAACGCCTGTCGATCCCGACTATCGGGGTCGGTGCCGGACCATCCGTTGACGGTCAATTGCTGGTCTGGACCGATTTCGCCGGCATGACCAGCGGCCGGGTACCAAAATTTGTGCGCCAGTATGCTGACGTGCGAGCGGTGCTAACGGATGCCGTGCAACGGTTCACCGCCGATGTCGCCTCCGGCGCCTACCCGGCTCCAGAGCACAGCTATGAGTAACGCGCCTTCGGGCCGTTAGCGAGCGTCTCGCGCGTCGTCCTCAGACCACTTGGCGCTGTTCGCCCGCAGCTTCTCCAGGGCGTGGGAGGCGTCCTCGCGGGTATTGAACGGACCGACCCGATCCAGCGACGCCGACTGCAGGCCGTGCTCGACCTCGCCGGTGCGCATGTTGTACCAGAATGCGTGTTCTTTGTCCTCGGCCATAAGCTTGATCCTATGCCTAAGGATTCAATCGGTCACCTCATCCCGGGAACGGTGTCATCGACCCGTTCCGTTCCCTCCCAGATCGTTCGCCCGGAGTACGTCGGCAAGACCGGCCCGAGCCCGTTCACCGGCTCCGACGTCTACTCGGCCGAGAAGATCGAGCTCATTCGTGAGTCGGGCCGCATCGCCGCCGAGGCCATTGCCGCTGTCGGCCGGGCAATCGTTCCCGGCGTGACGACCGAGGAACTCGACCAAATCGGTCACGACTACATGGTCGCCAACGACGCCTACCCCTCGACGCTCGGCTACCGCGGCTACCCGAAGTCGCTGTGCAGTTCGGTGAACGAGGTCATCTGCCACGGAATCCCCGATAACACCGTGCTCGAAAACGGTGACATCGTGAACATCGACATCACCGCCTTCAAGAATGGCGTGCACGGCGATACCAACGTCACCTTCATCGTCGGCGAAGCCTGCGAAGAGGTCACCCTGTTGGTCGAGCGCACTCGCGAGGCACTGGCCCGCGGCATCAAGGCCGTCGCCCCCGGCCGGCAGGTCAATGTGATCGGCCGCACGATCGAGTCCTATGCGAAACGGTTCAACTACGGCGTGGTGCGCGACTACACCGGGCACGGCGTCGGCGAAGCCTTCCACTCCGGCCTGATCATTCCGCACTATGACGCCCCGCAGTACGACACCGTGATGGAGGTCGGCATGGTCTTCACCATTGAGCCGATGCTCACCCTCGGCACGAGCGACTGGGACATCTGGGATGACGACTGGACGGTCCTCACCCGCGACCGCAGCATCACGGCGCAGTTCGAACACACCATCGTGGTGACCGAACGGGGCGCCGAAATTCTGACCCTGCCCTGACCGCTCTTTCGACCAGATAGGTTCACTTCATGACTGCAACGACGGCAATCGGCATCGACATCGGTGGCACCGGAATCAAGGGAGCCGTCGTCGATCTGTCGACCGGTGACCTGCTCTCGGAGCGGGTGAAGCTGCCGACACCCAAGGGCGGCCGACCGCAGGACATCATTGAAACCACGCGCACGCTGCTCGGGACGGTGTCCCAGGGAGTCGGCGACCTGCCGGTCGGCATCTGTTTTCCCGCGGTTGTCAAGAACGGGCACACCATGTCGGCGGCGAACGTGTCGTCGAAGTGGATCGGCCTGGCCGCTGAGGCATTGTTCGAAAAGAGCCTGGGGCTCCCCATCCACTTCATCAACGACGCGGATGCGGCGGGATACGCCGAAGCGCAGTTCGGGGCGGCGAGGGACGTTGCCGGCGTCGTACTGCTAACCACGCTCGGCACCGGAATCGGTTCGGCGCTGCTCAATGACGGTGTGCTGGTTCCGAACACGGAACTCGGCCACCTGCAAATCGACGGTCACGACTATGAGACCCGGGCGGCGTACTCGGCCAAGGAACGCGAGAACCTCAGCTGGGACAAGTGGGCGTCACGCCTGCAGAAGTACTACACAACCCTGGAACTGTTGTTCACTCCCGACCTGTTCATCGTCGGCGGCGGCGTCTCCAAACATCACGAGGACTTTCTGCCGCTTCTGCGCCTGAAAACCAGGATTATCCCGGCCGTGCACCGCAACAACGCCGGCATCCTCGGTGCGGCCGCCCTCGCCGCCAGGTTCCCCGGCTGATTCGCACCAGCTGAGGCGCACCGCTCAACGTCAGCAGGACCGACATCACTTTTGTGGTGTCGGTCCTGCTGACGTTTGAACTAGACGAACGCTACCGTGCCATCCGTTCGTCGACGGGGTCGTCCTCGGAAACTCGCTCAGACTCCATCGCACGCTGGCGACGCTTCATCCAATAGGACAGAGCGAAGATCACGATCAGCGAAACGTAGATGGTTGCCGCGATCGGTGACGCGATGAGCGCCGTTGGATCCCCCTGCGAGATCGCGAGCGACCGACGCAGCTGGTTCTCAAAGATCGGGCCAAGAATGAGCCCGACCACCATCGGCGCGATCGGGTAGCCGTAACGCCGCATGAAGAAGCCCAGCACGCCAACGACGAGCAGAATACCCACGTCAACCGGCGTGAAATTGAGCGAGAAGGCACCCAGCCCGGCGAACACCAGAATTCCGGCATACAAGTACGGGCGCGGGATCTGCAGAATCTTGACCCAGATGCCCACCAACGGCAGGTTGAGAATCAGCAGCATCAGGTTGCCGACGTACAGGCTGGCGATGAGCGTCCAAACCAGTGCGCCCTGGGTTTCAAAGAGCAACGGCCCCGGTTGAATCTGATAGCGCTGGAACGCGACGAGCATCATCGCGGCCGTGGCCGTCGTCGGAATTCCCAGGGTCAGCAACGGCACCAGAACTCCGGCCGCCGCCGCATTGTTGGCCGATTCCGGGCCGGCGACGCCCTCGATGGCGCCCTTGCCGAACTGCTTCTTGTTCTTGCCCTTGGCCAGTCGACGTTCGGCCGCATACGAGAGGAAGGTGGCGACATCCGCTCCCCCAGCGGGAATCGTACCGATCGGAAAGCCGATGAAGGTGCCGCGCAGCCACGGCTTCCAAGACCGCTTCCAGTCGTCCTTCTTCATCCAGGTCGTCCAGCCGCCGGTGACCGGAATCACCTTGACCGGACCGTGCCGCAGCCGGGACGCCACGTACATGGCCTCGCCGACGGCGAACAGGCCAACGGCGACGAGCACAACGTCGATACCGTCGGCCAGAAACGGATTACCGAAGGTGTAGCGCTGCTGACCGGTGAGGGCGTCGACGCCGATCAGCGCGATGAACAGACCGAGGGCCAGTGAGGCCAGCCCACGCAGAACGGATGCCCCGAGCAAGGCTCCTACCGTGAGGAAGGCGACAAGCATCAGAGCCACGTACTCAACCGGCCCGATTTGGATGGCGAACTCAGCCACAAACGGTGCCAGGAAGCTCAGCAGCACCGTCGCGAGGGTTCCCGCGACGAACGACCCGAGAGCTGCCGTGGCGAGAGCCGCAGCGCCCCGCCCGGCCTTGGCCATCTTGTTGCCCTCGAGGGCCGTCACGATCGACGCCGACTCCCCCGGGGTGTTGAGCAGGATCGATGTCGTTGACCCGCCATACATGCCGCCGTAGTAGATGCCAGCGAAGACGATGATGGCCGCTGTCGGTTCGAGGCTGTAGGTGATCGGCATCAGCAGGGCAATGGTCATGGCCGGGCCGATGCCCGGCAGCACGCCGATGGCAGTGCCAATGAAGACCCCGCCGAGGGCGTAGAGCAGATACATCGGCTGCATCGCGACGCTGAAGCCATTCATCAGGTTGATGAAGTTATCCATTGAAGATGGCCACCCCTTCCAGGAGGAAACCGGCCGGCAGGGACACGCCGAGGAGGCCCGCGAACACGAATTGCAGAATCAACGCCAGCACGATGCCGGTCAGGGCGTTCCGCCACCAGGGCTTGGCGCCGAGTGACCAGGCCGCGCCGAAGAACAACACGGCGGCCGCGACGGGCCAGCCAAGCGGCACGATCAGCACGATATGAACGATGACGAAGCCAACCAGTTTCAAGACCGTGAGCCAGTCGGTTTTGATGCTCGGGTCAACGTCTTCGCCCTCTTCAGCGACGCCGACGTGGCCGCGCAGCAGCTGGAAAATCAGGCCGACGCCGATCAGGACGAGCAGTCCGGAGACCACAAAGGGGAACGCGCGGGGACCGATGTCACTGGCTGATGGCGGCGTGCGGATATCGGCGCCGGCCACGAAGCCGACGACTCCCAGGCTGAGGATGACACACGCGAAAACTATTTCTCCGACGGGCCGGGCGGGAGCAGCCCAGTGCGGGCCACCCCCGCCCAGCGACTCGGCTGTGGGAACGGTCATCGGGTTACAGCAGACCGATGTCTTTCAGCGTGACCTTCACCGTCGCGATGTCTTCGGTGAGGAAATCGGCGAACTCGTCGCCGATCATGAAGGCATCCGCCCAGTTGTTATCGGTGAGGGTGGTCTGCCAGGTGTCGGTGGCGTGCAGGTCTTCCATCAGCGTGGTGAGGACTTTCGCCTGTGCGGCATCGATGGATCCGGGGGCGACCACTCCGCGCCAGTTCGTCAGCACAACGTCGATCCCCTGCTCGGTCAGTGTTTCGGTGTCGGGAAGCTGCGGGGCAGCATCCGATCCCGACACGGCCAGGGCCCGTAGCTTGCCAGCCTTGACCTGCTCGGCATACTCGCCGACGCCGGAGATGCCGGCGTTGACCTTGTTGCCGAGCAGCGCGGCCAGGGACTCTCCGCCGCCCGAGTAGGGGATGTAGTTGAGCTTGTCAGCGCCGATGCCCTGTTCCTTGAGCATCATGCCGGCCAGAATATGGTCAGCACCGCCGGCCGATCCGCCGGTGATCGAGACGGCCTGGCCGGTCTCGCCGATGTCGTCGAGCAGATCGCCAATGGTGTCGTACGGGGAATCCGCCGGAACGACCACGACGAGCGGTTCGTCGGTGAGGCGGGCGATCGGGGTGGTGTCTTCGATGCGGTTGGCCGCGCTGTTCGTTTCGACAGCACCGACCATGACGTAGCCCATGACCATGAGGGTGTTGATGTCCTTCTCGGTCTTCATGGCGGCGAGCCCGTTGGTGCCGCCGGCGCCGCCGACGTTGACGACGGAGGCGCTCGTCACGAGGTCGTTGGCCTGCAGGTCCTTTTCGATGGCCCGACCGGTCTGGTCCCAGCCACCGCCCGGGTCGGCTGGAACGATGATGTTGAGCTTGTCGATGCCGGCTGCTGCCTCATCGCTGCCGCCGCTGGTCGCTGCCGGGGTACTGCACCCGGCGAGTAGCAGAACGGATGCTGCCGCCGTCACGATCAAACCGGTTCGACGCGTCCCTGAGCCTTGTTTCATGCTGTCTTCCTCTATTCACTTCACTGTGATGCGTATGGCTACGCTGTGCCCCAGCGTATGGAGCCCCATCGGCCCGCGGAAGAATTCGGTCATAGTGCGCATATTGGTCATTACGGACAGCGCCCGTCGGATTGCACGCCTGGCCAGATGGGAGAATGGGAAAATGATTCAGTCGATGTCGCTGAGAACACAGTTGTTCTTTCTGCAACTCTTTATTGTTCTCATCGTCGTCCTCGTTGCCGGGTCGGTCGCCATCCGCTTGCAGGAGCAGCAGATTCGTGATGCCTATCAAGCCCGCATGGTGGGAGTCGCGCAGTCGGTGGCCGAGCTGCCCGCGATCGTGGATGCCTTTGACGATAGTGATCCCAGCGCCACCATTCAGCCCATTGCCGAGCTGATCTCCGAGGCCGCCAATGTGACCTACGTCGTCGTTACCGACGACACCGGCGTGCGCTATTCGCATCCAAACCCGGCCATGATCGGCCACGTAACCTCGACCGATCCGTCGATTGCGCTGTCTGGTGCGACCTATGTCGGCACGCAGACCGGCACGCTCGGGGAAACCTGGCGGGTCAAACTACCCATCTACGACGAGTCCGGAGTCATCATCGGCATGGCCTCGGTGGGAATTCTGGAGCAGACGCTGCGCGCCGACCTATACAAGGTGCTGCCCGAACTGGTGATCTGGCTCCTCGGGGCTGCCCTGGTGGGAACAGCCGGGGCCACGATGATCTCTCGGATGGTGTGGCGCCGGATCCACCGGCTGGAGCCCGAAGAGATCGCCTCCCTGCTGGAGACCCGCGAGGCGATGCTGCACGGTATCGGCGAGGGCCTCGTCGCGGTGGATGCCGCCGGTTCCGTCGCGCTGGTCAACGACGAGGCTCGCAGACTTCTCGGCGCGGACGATGACTCGGTGGGGCGTCCGGCGACGGACGTGGTCGGTGCGGAACTGGCCAGGATGCTGGCCGAGAGCGGGGAAAGCGATGAGACCGTGCTCGTCGGTGAACGCGTTCTGCTGGCGCGGTCCAACGATGCCGCCGTCGATGGTCGACTGGTCGGCCGGGTATTGATTCTGCGGGACCGGACCGAGCTGCACCAGCTTCTGCAAGACCTGGATGGCGCCAGGGATGTGACGCAGGCTTTGCGCGCCCAGGCCCACGAATTCGCCAACAAGATGCATGTCATTTCGGGGTTAATCGAACTGGGGCGCACCGAACAGGTGGTGGATTTCATCACTCGCGCCGGGCACGGTGGTTCCGTGCTCTCCCGTGCGCTCTCCCCCGGCATCACCGACCCCGACGTGGCGAGTCTGCTCATGGCCAAGAGCACCATCGCAGCGGAGAAGGGCATCAATCTGGTAATCGACGAAAATTCCACTCTGGCACCCGATGGAACGACGGATCCGGTCACTGTACTCGGCAATCTCATCGACAATGCTATGGAGGCGATCGGCTCCGACGGCACCATCCACGTTCGCCTCAGTGAAGAAGGGACCGGTGCCACCATCGTCGTTTCCGATGACGGCCCCGGAATCAAGGAGAAGGACCGCGTGCGAATATTTGAAGCCGGCCAGTCCACCCGGGACGCCAGCCGCCCCGGAGCACGCGGTTTCGGCTTGGCACTCGTGCAGCGCGTAGCCGTGCGCCGCACCGGATTCGTCACCTCCAAGCCGTCGCAGCACGGCGGAGCAACCTTCACTGTGTTCCTCGCTGCCGTACCATCTTCGCCCGACCCCATTGGAACCGCCTCATGACACTCATTCGCACGGCTCCCGTTTGCACGGCTCTCATCCGCACGGTCGTCATCGACGATGACCGTGCAGTCGCGGGAATTCACACCGGTTTTCTGCTCGCTCACGGTGGGTTCGAGATCGTCGGCGTCGCCTATACCGGCACCGACGGCCTCGATCTGATCACGAGGCTGAAGCCAGACCTGGTGCTGTTGGACATCCATCTGCCCGGTATATCCGGCATCGAGGTGCTGCGGGCTGCGCGTAATCTTCCCGGCGACCCGGTCGATATCATTGCCATCACCGCTGCCAGGGAGCTCGATACCGTGCGGGCGGCGATGGCCGGTGGGGTCATGCATTACCTGGTCAAACCGTTCACCTCGACCGTGCTGCTCGAGCGACTGGACCAGTACGTTCAACATCGGCTGGACCTGCACGAACACGCCGCCGTAACAGCATCGATGCTCGACCAGGCCCGAATAGACCGGATGCTGCAACCCGGCACGGTCGCGCCGCCAGCCAGTGCCCCTGGGCCCACCGGGTTGGCGCTGTCCAAGGGACTGTCCGAGGTGACGCTCGACGCCGTCGTGGCCACGCTCAAGCGCGCCACCGTGGGCATCTCGGCCAGCGACGTGGCCCAAAACCTGGGTCTGGCTCGGGTGAGCGCCCGCAGATATCTTGAATTCCTGGTCGCCGCCGAACGTGCCGGCATCACCCAAAAATATGGTCACGCCGGGCGTCCGGAGAAGCTGTATCACTGGACCGCGGGGTGAATGAAGTGGAATGGGCCGGCTAGTACGCCGGGTTCTGTCCAGGTGCTTGCGCACCGTCGACGGCCATCTATCTCGTGACTACGTTGCCGCAGCCCTCTAGCGGTCTACCCGAAAGCTCGGCGAGCCGCCTCAACGCTTTCTGTCTGACCTTGCTCCGGACGAGGTTTACCGAGCCGACCAGGTCACCCTGGCCTCTGGTGGTCTCTTACACCACCGTTTCACCCTTACCCCCAGCTCGCGCTGGTGGCGGTCTACTTTCTGTGGCACTGTCTCGCGGGTTACCCCGGGTGGGTGTTACCCACCATCCTGCTCTATGGAGCCCGGACGTTCCTCGGCATCCGCTAGACCCGAAGATCTCCCGAATGACGCGACCGTCTTGCCGACCCATTCCGAGTACAAAGCCTACCGGGCGAGCAGGCGACGTGCGAACCGGCGCTAGATTCCGGACTCTTCGGTGCGCACCAGCACGGCGCCACAGTCGGGGCAGAAGATGACCTCGTCCGCCGGAGCCTGACGGGCATCAGCGAGGTCGCTCCCGGTCAGGGTCATCGTGCATCCGCTGCAGGTGCGGGCACGCAGCAGCGCCGCGGCGTTGCCGTGGCCGCTGATGCGCAGGCGCTCGTACAGGGCAGCGAGGTCATCGGGGATGGTAGCCGCGATCGTCGCGCGATCACGGGTCAACTCGCCGAGCTGACGGTTGAGGTCGACCAGCGACTCATCCCGAACGGCTTCCGTCGCGGCGACCCGCTCGGCGATGGCGTCGCGTTCCTGCTCCACCACAGCGACGGCCGCCTCGTGCTCTTCCTGGCGCTCAAGCACGGCAATCTCAATCTCCTCGAGATCGAACAGGCGCTTCTTGAGTGAGGCCACCTCGGAGTCCAGGGCCTGGATGTCCTTGATCGATGAGGTGTTCTGCAGGCGGTCGGTATCGCGGGCAATGCGCTTCTCGACGACCTCAACGTCGCTCTCGATGCGTCCCAATTCGGTGCGCACGTCGTCGAGCTCGCCGGACCGGCCGAGCAGCTTCATACGGCTGGCCTCAGCCTCCCGGTTGAGCGCGGCAAGCTCGGTGTGCGCCGCGAGTGATTTTGACTGGTGGCTGAGCTGAAGAACCTTGATGTCGAGGGCCTGAAGCCGCAGAAGTTCTTTCTGCTGGAGTGGTGATGCCTTCACGATGTCCTGACCTAACGCTGGAATTGAGTTGTACTGACGAAAGAAAAAAGAATTAGTGCACGACGGAAAAATCCCACGGGTCGGTGTTCAACTCACTCACCGTGACCGACACCCCCGGCAGGCTCGCCCGCAACTGCACGGCCGCCGGCTCCAGCCAGAGCCATTCGCTGGCCCAGTGTGCGACGTCGATGAGGGCGGGTCCGCCGACGCAGAGCGCCTGCTCGCGTGCCTCCTGCGCAGGGTGATGGCGCAGATCGGAGGTAATGTAGACATCTGCTGCCAGCACCTGCGGATTGCGAAGCAGGGAATCACCGGCACCGCCACAGAGAGCAACCGTCGTGATCGGGGCTGCATAGTCACCGGCGACGCGAACCCCGGAAGCCGTGGCCGGCAACAGGGCCAGCACGGTGTGTGCCAGGTGTCCGAGCGTGGTCGGTTTCGGCAGACGACCAACCCGTCCGATGCCGGTGCCCGGCACAGCGCCACTCGTGATGGGCAGTGCGTCGATCAGCCCCAGCCGACTGGCGATCACGTCGGACACGCCGTCAGCAACCACGTCTGCGTTGGTGTGGGCGGCCAGCAGGGCACAGTCGGCGCGAATCAGCCGGCTGAGCAGTGCGCCCTTGTAGGTGTCCTCGGCGATGCTCGTGACACCGCGCAGCAGTAACGGATGATGCGTCAGCAACAGGTCGGCGCCGGCCGCAATAGCCTCGTCGACCGTGTCAGCGACGGTATCGACGGCCAAGTGGATGCTGCGAATCGGCCGGGCCGGATCGCCACTGACCAGCCCCGGTGCATCCCACGCTTCGGCACCGCCCGGGGGCCAGAGGGTATGAGCGACGAGGGTAACGTCGGCGAGCGAGAATGGCACCCGTTCAGCCTACCGGGCGACCGGTGCCAAGGTTTCGCGGACACGACGCAACCCGATGCGGCGGATCCGCGAAAAGATAGGTCAGTAGTCGAACTCGTCGAATTGCGCGGCAGCCGACTCCTCTCGGGTCCACGCCGCCGGAATCATGGCTCCGGTTTGGGCCTTGCGGTGCAGAAAGTCCGTGGTTTCCGGTTCGACCAGTTCTGGCGACAGACTGTCCGCGGTGACGCTGACCAGCTGACTCGCGGAACCGATCAAAAACTGAGCACGAAGGAGAATACCGCCGTCGCCCATGACCGGTATATCAACGACGTCGACTTGTCGACGGTTACACAGTGCCTCGGCATACAGCAAGACCGCATCAGCCAGATCGCTGCCGGTAATTACTGACCCACCGGGGTGAAATATACGTTTCATGATCTCCCTCGCAAGCTCACGTTTAGTGCGTGTGCGGCCAGGGTCCGGGGCGGCCAATACCATTATACGCCCGCCCAGCATAAACGGGAGGTCAGTCTCAGCTAGTTCGCAACTAGTCGCGGCTTTCGCTGCAACGCTACAGGATCAGTACGCGATTGACGATGCGCTCGGCCACATCGGCCAGTGGAAGACCGTTATGACGGGCATACTCGCTAATCTTGTCGAAGGCATCGCCCATGTGCACCCCGTGGGTGTACGCCACGACGCCCTTGGCCTGTTCGATCAACACTCGACTGCTCAGCGCGTGCTGAAGTTGCTGGCGCACGATGTCGCTTTCGCGAATAGCCCGCTCCTGCAGGATGCCGATGGTCGCGACATCTGCGAGTGCCTGCACCGTGTTGGTGTCGGCCGTACTCAAGCCGCCGGTGCGATCCCAGAACAGATTGAGTGAGCCGATGGTCGTTGCCCGCAGGCGCAGCGGTACGGCGTGCATCGAGGCGAAGCCCTGGGCGAGTGCCCCCTGGCGAAACTTGGGCCATTTATCGCCCGTGCTGTCGATGTCGGGAACGGCGACGGCCAGCCCGGAGGTGAAACTCTCAACGCACGGGCCGCTCCCGGCTCGCAGCTGCAGAATTTCGACCAGGCGGCTGCGTTCGTTGGTCGACGCCACGACTTCCAGCTCGCCGTCACCGGCCGACAAGATGATGCCCGCCGCCGAAGGCTCCAGCAGGGCGGCGCATTTCTCAACCAGGGTGTGCAAGAGGTCGACGACATCGTAGTCGGCGACGAGTGTGTCGGCCAGGGTAACGAAGGTCTCAAGGAGTTGACCTTCCCGGGCTTTTTGTCACCATATTTCCATTCTAAGACTCGGGAATCGACGAGAAATCCAATCGTCGTGTCACTACATCTGCGGCGACTTCCCGAACAGTTCGTCCATGAGCAAAAGCATGTCCATGAATTATCAGAAGCGCGTCGGCCGCGGAAAGATTGAGCTGGGCCAGAACCACCCCGGTCGCTTGATGAACGACACGCCGCGAATATCCTTCATTATCTTCCAGATTTGTTTTCAATGTTTGCGCGGTGAGGGATCGACGCAAGACCTGGAGCGCGGCGATCTGTGCGAGCACTTCCGCGTCCAGAATCTGCGCGGGTGTGAGGCCGCCGGAGCGGGTCGAAAACAGCGAGACAGCTCCGATATCGACCGACCCCATGATGAGTGGAAAGGCGTAGACAGCGTGCACTTCGGTGTTCCGTGCGGCTTTCATCAGCGCCGGCAAGGTCGCGCCCGACGACGTCGCAAAGTTGTCGACGAGTACGGGCCGTCTGGTGGCCAGCGCCGCCCAGGCAGGCCCCTCACCCAGGTCGAATTGCAGCTCGTCGAAGTGGGCCGCCATGGCATTGCTCGCGCTCGCGGTCTCGGACCCAAACGGGGCCCCGAGCGTGCACACCGCTGCGGCATTGACCGGCAGCACCTGCATGAAAGGGGCACAGATACTGGTGCGGCTTTCGTGAGCGAGCGACAGTTGTTCGACCGCGGCCCCGAATGCCAGCCGATCAGGCACAACACACCAGCCCAACCCAGAAGCCCTGCATCGATCGTGTCATTCGACCTCACGATCACAAGTCCTGGAAGAATTCTCTGTGGGCCCTACCGGTCTCGAACCGATGATATCCACGGTGTAAAAGGTCCGGTCGCAACCAAATTCAATGAGAATCCGCAAGAACACGAACTTTCGAGAGACTGCGCATTTGCGGTAACTTGCCCGAAATCCGGGATTGTGGCGAATCCTGCTGCTGGAACACCAACGCCTCGCCAACTCAAAACACCCAGCAGATTTGTTCTGCCTGTACGCATCACTAGCCGAGCATAACGAGCTTGGCGGCACCGAACACCGGCGGTGCCGCTGGTCGTGACCCGGGGCTCCCACGGACCGAAGGCATCAGGCCCTCATGAGGCCACGGGATGCACGCGTCCAGAGGACCTTCTCCCCACGGGTTCTGGTCGCGCTCTCGGCCGTTCTGCTGTCCGTTGAACCACGCTTGCGATGAACAAGCGTCCGGCAGGAATTCGGATCGAAATCCACCGCGAGGGGTAGGCCATGGCGACGCATGCGCACCGTATCGCCATGGCGGCCACACCCTGGTCGATTTGTACTTCCTTGCCAAAGTGTGTAGGGGCGGACTACGGTTCGAACGTTCGATTCAAAATTCCGCACCGAAGGAGTGTCATGGTCAAATCACCTGCCATTCGCGCTGGACTGACGCTGGTGTCCGTCGCAGCGTTGATCCTCGCCACAACATCCGTTGCATCGGCCCGACCCGGGGACGACGGCTCGATATCGACCGCCGACGGCGCTCGCGACGCCCACCAGCACGGCGGAACGGCCGGTCATCTGCCGGCAACACAGTCCAATGTCAACGTAGTCTCCAAACTGAAGATGAAGAACGCGGTGCCTGAAAAGATCGCCGACGTGGGCGTCTTTAAGAATTATGCCTACCTTGCTGCGTGGGGCGTCGTATCGTGCACCTACAACGGGGTGCACGTCGTGGATATCAAGGACCCCGCGAAGCCGAAGGAGGTCGCGTTTATCCAGTCCAAGGAGGGCAGCTACCCGGGCGAGGGTGTCCAGGCCCTTCAACTCGATACGCCAGCCTTTACCGGCGACGTGCTCGTCACCAACAATGAGAAGTGCAAGGACAAAGCAGGTTTCGGCGGCATGAATCTCTATGACGTGACGAATCCCGAGCACCCCACACCACTCGCCGTGGGCATTGGCGATTCAACAGCCGATGGTCAGGGCAAGAAGACCGCCAACCAGACCCACAGCGTCTTCGCCTGGGATGCCGGCGAGAAGGCGTACGCGGTCATCGTTGACAACGACGAGGGCACCGATGTCGACATTATGGACATCACCAACCCGAAGAAGCCGTTCCTGACCGCCGAATACGATCTGGACAAGACCTTTCCGCAGATCCTCCAAAACGCACCGGCGAACCTGACCGACGTGTTTCTGCATGACCTCGTCGTCAAGCAGATCGACGGAAAACAGGTGATGCTGTTGTCGTACTGGGACGCCGGATACGTCACGGTCGACATGACCGACGTGCACACCCCGATCTATATCGGCGATACGGACTTCACCAACCCCGACCCGCAGCTTCAGGAGTCGGCTGGCCTGATCGAGAAGCCCGAAGGCAACGGCCACCAGGGCGAGTTCACCCTCGACAACAGGTTCATAATCGGTGCCGACGAGGACTTCGCGCCCAACGGCGCGGAGGGCACCACGGATGATTCCGCGACGCCGTTTCAGATCTCGCAGGGCAGCGACACCCCGCAGCTGCAAGGCGGCGAGTCGCTGACCGGTGATGCCGTCTACGCGGGACAGGCATGTTCCGGTGATCCGATTGTGCTACCAGCACCGGTCACCGCAAGCGGCAGCCAGATCGCGATCGTCACCCGTGGCCTCTGCGCGTTCACCGAGAAGGTGGCGAACGTTGAAGCGGCCGGAGGCTACGACGGAATCGTCATTATCAACCGCGAGGGTTCCGACGGATGCGGCGCGTTCGGGATGAGCGTTGCCGGCACCATCTCGACCTCTTCGGTCGACCGTCAAACCGGATTCGGTTTCTTCGACCTCGAGGCCTCGTACGATAACGCGGCCTGCCTCGCCGGTGCTGCCAGCGTGATTCCCGGCCTGAGCCTAGGCGCCGTCGGAGACCTCGTTTCCGTGCGCGCGTTCTTTGACGGTTGGGGTTATGTGCACCTCTTCGACAACTCGACGGGAAAGATGTCCGAGCTGGACACCTATGCAATTCCCGAAGCCATGGACCCGGCCTACGCTGCGGGCTTCGGCGACCTCTCGGTTCACGAGGTGGCCACGTCCAAGCAGCGGGCCGACCTGGCGTACTTCTCGTATTACGCGGGAGGTTTTCGAGTGACCAAAATCATCGACGACAAACTCGTCGAGACGGGTCGCTTCATTGACCAGGGCGGCAACAACTTCTGGGGTGTGGACGTGTTCGAGAACAACGGCGTCGAATACGTTGCCGCCAGCGACCGTGACTTCGGGCTCTACATCTTCCGATACACGGGAAACTGAGCCGACAGCTTGATCTGAATTACCCACACGAAATCGCTCCTGAGAACCCCTCAGGAGCGATTTCGTGCGTCCCGGTGCGCCGTAGGAGCCGTCGGGCCATCTCGACCCGCCGGGTCAGCGGGGCAGCACCAGGGCACCGTCGATGTGACGGGGAATCGTGTCGTGATGCTGAGCCCATGACACCCGAACCCCCGTCGAGAAGCCGTTGAAGACCAGACGACCCACGGTCGGTGCGACCGTGTCGCTGATCTGACGCACGAGATCGGGCTCGTTGCTGCTGTGGTGCTCGGTGGCGGTCAGCGAGGCGCCGCCGTCCGACAAAACGCGAATCATCGCCATGTCCACAATATGAACGCCAAGTCGAACCACGGTGAGCTGAGCGTCGCGGAGACTGCGTATTACTCAGATGCTTACTCTGATCAGGCATTTATACTGTGGGCCCTACCGGGCTCGAACCGATGACATCCACGGTGTAAACGTGGCGCTCTACCAACTGAGCTAAAGGCCCCGACGACGACTCAAGGTCACCGGGTCTGTTCAGTATAGGTCAGAGGGCGGGTACGAGCTGTCCAAGGGCTGCCCGGTAGGCGTCGATCGGACGAGCTTCGCCCGGTGCTGTGATGAAACTGGCCCGAATGATGCCGCTCGGATCGATCAGGAACGTGGCGCGGTTAGCGAAGCCCTTGTCCTCGAGAAAGACGCCGTATTCTTTCGCAACGGCGCCGTGCGGCCAGAAATCGGCCACGAGGTCGAAGGTGTATTTTTCCTGCTCACCGAAGGCCCGCAGTGCATGACGGGAATCCACCGAAATTCCGATGAGCTCGACTCCGCCGTCTTCAAACAGGGCCAGGTTGTCACGCAGTTCACACAGTTCGCCACTGCAGATGCCGGAGAACGCCAGCGGGAAGAATACCAGAGCGACGGATTTGATCCCCCGATACTGGCTCAACTGAACCGTTTCACCAAACTGATTGATGAGCTTGAAATCGGGGGCCTGGGTGTCATTTTCGAGAGCGATGAGAGCTTCTTTCCTCGGTGCCGGGCGCATGGATTGGCCGGTGACACACTCTAGCTCTGCAATATGTCCGGTGTCACAGCGGACACGCATTTTGGTTCAGCCACGCCCGCGCACGGACAAGTTGCGAAATCTGTAGGCTTACATGGTGCCGCCGGTTGCAATCCAACCTGCTCTGTTACGGCACCTGTCACCGTTGTGTTCAAGCCGCGGGGCATCATCGCTGCATATACCCCAGGCTGCATCAACCACAGAGGAGAGGTCGACTATGACGGTCAACGACCAGGACCCGTATTCGACGAACAACGCCGACTCAGATCCGGAGGAGACTGCTGAGTGGTCGCAATCCCTCGATTCGCTCGTTGCCGAACACGGTCACGAACGCGGGCGCGAGATCATGCTGAGCCTGTTGAAGCGCTCGAAGGAGCTGCACCTCGGCGTGCCAATGGTTCCGACGACGGACTACATCAACACCATTGCTACGGAGAACGAACCCGATTTTCCCGGCGACGAAGACATCGAGCGCCGCTACCGTGCCTGGATCCGCTGGAACGCTGCCGTTCTGGTGCACCGGGCCCAGCGCCCCGGCATCGCCGTCGGCGGGCACATCGCGACGTACGCGTCATCCGCTGCCCTCTACGAGGTCGGTTTCAACCACTTCTTCCGCGGCCAGGACCACCCGGGCGGCGGCGACCAGATTTTCATCCAGGGCCACGCCTCCCCCGGCACTTACGCGCGCGCCTTCCTCGAGGGCCGCCTGACCGAGAACCAACTGGACGGTTTCCGCCAGGAAAAGTCGCATGCCCCCGACGGCATCTCTTCGTACCCTCACCCGCGTCTGATGCCGGAATTCTGGCAGTTCCCCACCGTGTCGATGGGCCTCGGCCCGATCAACGCGATCTACCAGGCGCAGCTGAACCGCTACCTGACCAACCGCGGCATCAAGGACGCGAGCGACCAGCAGGTCTGGGCGTTCCTCGGCGACGGCGAAATGGACGAGGTCGAAAGCCGCGGCCAGCTGCAGGTCGCCGCCAACGAGGGCCTCGACAACCTCAATTTCGTGATCAACTGCAATCTGCAGCGACTCGATGGCCCGGTGCGCGGTAACGGCAAGATCATCCAGGAGCTGGAAAGCTTCTTCCGCGGTGCCGGCTGGAACGTCATCAAGGTCGTTTGGGGTCGCGAGTGGGACAACCTGCTCAAGAATGACGTCGACGGCGCCCTGATCAACCTGATGAACGTCACGCCCGACGGCGACTACCAGACCTACAAGGCCGAGAGCGGCGCCTACGTGCGTGAGAACTTCTTCGGTCGCGATCCGCGTGCGCTCAAGCTCGTCGAACACTTGAGCGACGACGAGGTCTGGAACCTCAAGCGCGGCGGCCACGATTACCGCAAGGTGTACGCCGCGTTCAAGGCAGCGTCCGAGCACCAGGGCCAGCCCACCGTCATCCTGGCGAAGACGATTAAGGGCTACGGCCTCGGTCCGAGCTTCGAGGGCCGCAACGCGACCCACCAGATGAAGAAGATGACCCTCGACAACCTCAAGTCGTTCCGAGACAGCATGCACGTGCCGATCACGGATGCCCAGCTCGAGGAAAACCCGTACCTTCCGCCGTACTACACCCCCGGCAACAAGGACGAGGCGATCGAGTACATGCACGAGCGTCGTCGTGCGCTCGGTGGTTACCTGCCCGAACGTCGCACTAAGCACGCCAAGCTTAACCTTCCCGGCGACGACACCTACAAGGTCGCCAAGAAGGGTTCAGGCACCCAGGAGATCGCTACGACGATGTCGTTCGTGCGGCTCCTCAAGGAGCTCGTGCGGGCCAAGGACTTTGGCAATCGCATCGTGCCGATCATCCCCGACGAAGCACGCACCTTTGGTATCGATGCGTTCTTCCCGACCGCCAAGATCTACAACCCCAACGGCCAGCACTACACGTCCGTTGACCACGCCCAGCTGCTGTCTTACAAGGAGAGCCCGCAGGGCCAGATCCTGCACGTGGGCATCAACGAGGCCGGCGCCGCCGCAGCATTCACCAACGTCGGTACGTCGTATTCCACCCAGGGTGAACCGCTCATTCCGGTGTACGTTTTCTACTCCATGTTCGGATTCCAGCGCACGGGCGACGCCCTGTGGGCAGCGGGCGACATGATGACCCGCGGGTTCATCATTGGCGCTACGGCCGGGCGCACGACGTTGACCGGAGAAGGCCTGCAGCACGCCGACGGCCACTCGCCGCTATTAGCGTCGACCAACCCGGCCGTCGTCTCGTATGACCCCGCCTACGGGTACGAGATCGGCCACATCGTGCGCGCCGGCCTCGAGCGCATGTACGGCGGCGCCCACACCGACCCGAACGTCATGTACTACATCACCGTCTACAACGAGCCGGCCGTGCAGCCGGTCGAGCCCGAAAATGTCGACGTTGACGGCATTTTGCGCGGTATCCACCGGGTGAGCGCGTCGACGGTCAGCGGACCGAAGGCCCAGTTGCTGGCCTCGGGTGTTGCCGTTCCGTGGGCACTGGAAGCTGCGAAGCTTCTCGCCGACGACTGGGGCGTTTCGGCCGATGTCTGGTCGGTCACGTCGTGGACGGAGCTGCGTCGCGATGGCTTGGCCGCCGAGGAACACAACTTTCTCAATCCCGACGACGAGCCACGCATTCCGTATGTCACCTCGAAGCTCGAGGGAGCTGCCGGCCCGTTCGTGGCCGTGTCGGACTTCATGCACGCCGTTCCCGACCAGATTCGCCAGTTCGTGCCGAGCGACTTCGCCACCCTCGGCGCCGACAGCTTCGGCTTCTCGGACACCCGCCCGGCAGCGCGTCGATTCTTCAAGATCGACGGCCCGTCGATGGTGGTGCGCACTCTCGAGCTGCTCGCCCGCCGCGGCGAGGTCGACCGAAGCCTGGCCGGCCAGGCCATCGCAAAGTATCGCCTGCACGACGTGAGCGCGGGCACCACCGGCTCCGCCGGGGGCGAGAGCTAAAAGCAGTGGCACCGGCGCCCAAGACGAAAGAGCAGACTCTCAACTGGTTGCGCACCATCTCCGGTGAGTTGTCCACGCAGACGCTGAAACGACTCGAAGACACGCTCACCTGGTATGGCGATATGCCACCAGGGCGGCGGTCCGCTGTCGGCCTGGTCGCCCAGGCCGGAATTACGAGCTTCATTTCGTGGTTCGACGACCCGCGGTCAACCCCGTGGATCGCCGCAGACGTCTTCGGCGCCGCTCCGCGCGAGCTGCTGCGCTCGGTGAGCCTGCAGCAAACGCTGCAGCTCATTCGAGTGACCGTCGAGGTCGTCGAGGAACGCGTCAAGGACGGTGGAGAGTCTCTCCGGGAAGCGATCCTGCTCTACTCACGCGAGATTGCCTTCGGGGCAGCGGATGTCTACGCGCGCGCCGCCGAGGCGCGCGGGCTCTGGGACGCCCGCCTCGAGGCCCTCGTCGTTGATTCCATTCTCAGCGGGGAATACGACGATGAGCTGCCCAGTCGCATCGCGGCCCTCGGCTGGCACGGCCACGGCGAGGTCTGTGTGCTCGTCGGCACCACACCGCAGATGCTCGATGTCGACCAGTTGCGCCGCGCCGCGCGCCACATGGCGGCCGATGTGCTCATCGGTGTGCAGGGAAATCGGCTGGTGCTCGTGATCGGGCGTGCCCGCCCGGCTCCGGTCGACAGTGAGGACGTCGGCACAGCGGCAGCGCTGACCTTCATGGAGATCGCCATGGCGCTCGAGCCCATCTTCGGGCCGGGACATTTGGTGCTCGGGCACGAGGTGCCCAACCTGGTCGACGCGTCCAAGAGTGCCAAAGCGGCGCTGGCCGGTTTTGCCGTTGCTCGGTCGTGGCGGAATGCGCCGCGCCCGGTGCAAGCCGACGACCTGCTGCCCGAGCGCGCCCTTGCTGGCGATCCGCTCGCCCGAGCCACGCTCATCCACCGGATTTACCGGCCGTTGCAGGCGCATTCCACCGAGTTGCTCACCACGCTGTGGTGTTACCTCGACAATGGGCGCTCACTCGAGGCGACCGCCCGGGAACTTTTCGTGCACCCCAACACCGTGCGCTATCGCCTTAAGCGGGTCTCCGAAGTCATCGGCTACGACGCCACCGGAGCCCGCGAGGCGCTCATTCTGCAGTCCGCCCTGATTATCGGCTCGATCAGCGACCACGACGGTTCCACCCGCCGCCGCTGACCGCCACCCGAGCTCACCGGCCAATTGTGCTGCTGTAAACAAAGGTTTCATGAATACTTAGTGTGATCTGCACACTCATTCGCGCTGCCAGATTGGAAGACTAATTAAGTGATCGTTGTCGTCTGCCCGGGTCAGGGCTCCCAAACCCCCGGATTCCTCGAACCCTGGCTAGCTATGCCGGCCTTCAGTGCCGGCCTCCGCCAAATTTCCGAAGACGCTGGACTCGACCTCGTCGCCCACGGCACCCTCAGCGACGCCGACACGATCCGCGACACTGCGATCGCCCAGCCCCTAATCGTCGCCGCCGGCATCCTTACCCTCGAGGCCCTGCTCACGGATGGACGCCGCGACCGCATTGCCGGTATCGCCGGACACTCGGTCGGCGAACTCACCGCGGCTGCCGGCGCCGGCATCCTCAGCAACGCCGAGGCGGTGCACTTTGTCCGGGAACGCGGCCTGGCCATGCAGGCGGCTTCCTCGCTGGTACCCACGGGCATGAGCGCCGTCATCGGGGCCGACGAAACCGAGCTGCTGGCCCGGGTCGCCGAGCTCGGTCTGGAACCGGCCAACTTCAACGGCAGCGGCCAAATCGTCGTCGCCGGTGCCCTCGACGCCCTCGACGCCCTCGCCGAGACTCCCCCGCACCGCGCCAGGGTCATCCCGCTTCAGGTCGCCGGTGCATTCCACACTCGCTATATGCAACCGGCCGTCGAGCGGATGACCGTAGTCGCCGACTCGCTCAGCCCCGCCAATCCGACCCTCCCGATCTGGACCAACCGCGACGGCGACCGGGTGAGTGAGGGCATCCGTTTTGTGAAGCTACTCGTCGGTCAAGTGTCCTCGCCGGTACGGTGGGACAAGTGCATGGAGACTTTCGCTGCGGCGGGAGTCACCGGAATCATCGAGCTCGCACCCGCCGGCGCCCTCGTCGGTCTCGCCAAACGCGGCCTGAAAGGCGTCCCGAGTGTCGCCATCAAGACCCCGGACGACCTGCCCGCGGCCTGGGCCATGATCGACCAGCAGTCCTGAATGTTATGAGAGAGACAATGCCAAAGCCCACACTCCAGCAGTCCCACGGACCGCAGTACACCCGCATTCTGTCCGTCGGCGCCGCCCGCGGCGAACACCTCGTGCCCAACGACGACCTGGTCGAAGCGATCGATTCGTCTGACGAGTGGATTCAGCAGCGCACCGGCATCATCACGCGTGCTCGGGCCGGCCAGGACATCGATGCCGTCGATCTGGCAACGGATGCCGCCCGCGAGGCCATCGAGAGAAGCGGCATCGACCCAGCCCTCATCGACGCCGTGATCGTCGCGACCATCAGCAACAGCCGCCAGACCCCGTCGATCGCTGCCGTCGTCGCCGATCGGGTCGGCACCAACCCAGCCGCCGCTTACGACATCAACGCGGCCTGCGCCGGTTATGCCTACGCCGTCGCCCAGGCCGACGCGCTGATTCGCACCGGGGCCGCGCACTATGCACTCGTTATCGGTGCCGAGAAGCTCTCCGAACTCGTCGACCCGACCGACCGCAGCATTTCGTTCCTGCTCGGCGACGGTGCCGGCGCTATCGTGATCGGCCCGAGCGACTACCCGGGTATCTCCACCACGGTGTGGGGCTCCGACGGATCCAAAGCAGACGCGATTCACATGAATCACACCCTTCAGGAGTACCGTCGCGGCGAGGCCGACTGGCCAACCCTGCGTCAGCAAGGGCAAACCGTCTTTCGTTGGGCCGTCTGGGACATGGCCAAGGTGGCCAAGAAAGCCCTCGAAGTAGCCGGAATCGAGAGCGCCGACCTTGCCGCGTTCATTCCCCACCAAGCCAACATGCGCATCATCGACGAGTTCGCCAAGCAGCTCAAGCTGCCGGACTCCGTAGTCATCGCGCGTGATGTCGCTAACACGGGCAACACGTCATCCGCTTCGATTCCGCTCGCCACGCACCGTCTGCTCGAGGAACACCCCGAGCTCAGCGGCGGCCTCGCGCTGCAGATCGGCTTTGGTGCCGGACTCGTGTTCGGTGCGCAAGTCGTTGTGCTGCCCTAACCAACCCACCCCCTAAACTAGGTCTCGGTCAACCGAGACACCCCTCAAGGAGAAAAACATGGCACTGTCCACCGAAGAAGTTCTGACCGGCCTGGCCGAGCTCATCAACGACGAGACCGGAATTGCAACCGACACGGTTGAGCTCGGCAAGTCGTTCACCGATGATCTCGACATCGACTCCATCTCGATGATGACCATTGTCGTCAACGCAGAAGAGAAGTTCGACGTGAAGATCCCCGATGAAGAGGTCAAGAACCTCAAGACCGTCGGCGACGCCGTTGAGTTCATCGTGAAGGCACAGGACTAGGCCCGATCCTGAACCAGGTCGGCCGGAAATCGGCCGACCTGTTCATTGGGCTGGTGGCAGATCGCGCCGGCCCACACGTTTGTCGTTCCATGGAGAGTTGACTTATGACCAAGAAAATCGTTATCACCGGAATCGGTGCCACTACGCCGCTGGGCGGCACGGCGGTCGACACCTGGACGGCCCTTCTGGCCGGCGAATCGGGCGCTACCACCCTCGAACAAGCCTGGGTCGCCGAAACGGCGATCCCCGTAACTTTTGCCGCACAGGCCCGCGTGAAGACCGCGGACGTGCTGCAGCGCTTTGAGGTCAAACGCCTTGACCCGTCCAGCCAGTTCGCCCTCATCGCCGGGCGCGAAGCCTGGGCGGATGCCGGCGCCCCCGAGGTGGAGCCGGAACGCCTGGCCGTGGACTGGGCCACCGGAATCGGTGGAGTCTGGACCCTGCTCGACGCCTGGGACACCCTGCGCGAACGCGGCCCCCGTCGCGTGCTGCCGATGACCGTGCCGATGCTCATGCCGAACGGCCCGGGAGCGGCCATCGGAATGGACCTGCACGCCCGGGCCGGCATCACCACCGTGGTCTCCGCCTGTGCCTCCAGTACCGAGGCTTTGGTCAACGCCTACAACCGTCTGCAGGCTGGATTGGCCGACATCGTCATCGCCGGCGGCTCTGAGGCCGCGATCCACCCGCTGCCCATCGCATCCTTCGCGGCGATGCACGCCCTGTCGACGCGCAATGACGATCCGGCAACCGCGAGCCGCCCCTACGACGTCACCCGCGACGGATTCGTGCTCGGTGAGGGCGCTGCCGCACTCGTCATCGAAACCGAAGAGCACGCCAAGGCACGTGGCGCACACATCTACGCCGAACTGGTCGGTGGCGTAGTCAACAGCGATGCCTACCACGTGACGGCGCCGGACCCCGAGGGGACCGCAGCCGCCCGTGCGATGGTGTCGACCGTTCAGAACGCCGGCGCCTCGCTCGCCGACGTCTCGCACATCAACGCCCACGCCACCAGCACCCCGGTCGGTGACATTGCCGAATACAACGCCCTCAAGCGGGTCTTCGGAGATCTGCTCGACGGCATCCCGGTGTCGGCCACCAAGGCGTCGACCGGTCACCTGCTCGGTGGTGCCGGCGCCCTCGAGGCGTTCTTCACGGTCAAGGCCCTCGCTGAGCGCACCGCGCCGCCGACGATCAACCTCACGTCGCAGGATCCGGAAATTCCGCTCGACGTCGTCACGACGCCGCGCGCACTGCCGGCCGGAGAGCTGCTCGCCCTGAGCAATTCCTTCGGCTTCGGCGGTCACAACGCCGTCGTCGCGTTCCGCTCGGTCTAGTTTTGCGCGAATAGAGAATGACCTCGTCCAGCTGGACGGGGTCATTTCTGTCGGGCGGTTCAGGTGACTGCGTTATCTTGCCGCCGGGTAAAGTCACCGGTCGACAGGCCGCGCCACTACCGGCGAACCACACGTTGCGCGGCCTGGCGGTTCAACCCACCTGGTGCAGCCAGACCACCGCGTTCAGGTCGCTCGCCTGCCGGAATGGTTCCAACTCGTCGTCCCAGGATTGCCCGAGGGCGAGCCGCAACTCGCGGTGCAGGTCGATTGCATTGGCGCCGGCGTTGTCCATAGCAGAGCGGATGCGGTCCTCCGGCACGACAATGTTGCCCACGCTGTCCGTCTGGGCATGAAAAATGCCCAGACCCGGTGTGTGCAGCCAACGGCCGCCATCCGTTCCCCGCCCGGCATCTTCGGTCACTTCGAAGCGCAGGTGCTCCCAGCCTCTCAGGCTAGAAGCGAGAACAGCGCCGGTGCCTGGGGCGCCCTGCCAGTAATATTCAGCCCGCTGGGATCCGGGCAGCGCGGGCTGCTCAGACCATTCGAAGTTCACCGCCTCGCCGAGCGCACGCCCAGCGGCCCACTCGACGTGCGGACACAAGGCGCGCGGAGAAGAGTGCACAAAAAGCACCCCCCGCGCGATCGGCGCCCGACGGTTCTGTTTTGCGTCCATCGCGTTTCTCCGTTCTGTAGGTGCGTCTTCCCCAACGACCTCGGAACGACCGGACTCCCAACCTGAAGCTGTGAGCACGATGGTGGATGTGAAATTATGCGGCAGTCGCGTTCACCCCTATGGAGATCCCGTGAAGTCGATAGCGCCATTATGCCCCAGGGAGCTATGGATTGACAAGCGTGTGCGGGCATTACGACCTGATGATCGCGAGTGGCAGATCCGCCTTGGGCCGCGTGCCCGAACTCGGGCCGAACCTGTGCACGACACGAAATGTGAACCATGTCCTTCAAGAATGTTCGTACGACTCCTTTTGCCGTCTCCATCACTTCCGCAATTTCTTCACCGACGGCGCCGCCGTCACCATCCGCAAGGGCGCCTAAGCCGCAGGACTCACCTCCCAGCTAGCTCCCACTAAGAATTCCCTCGCAGGAAACCAGGCGGACCCCACGTGCACACAGCCCGCGCGGCCCACCCATTTGCGTGCCTCCCCCGCAGATCAGTTGCGTTGATCGACTTAGCCTCGTATGCGGGGCTTGGATCGAGCCTGTTGAGATTTCGACCGACGGCATGGGCGCGTCCCGCGGGCCTGGTCACGTCGGCGCGCTGGTGGTCTCGCCCTATTTGGCCTGGGCGTAGTTGTCGACGGTCGCAACCGTGAGCATGAAATCGACCGGAAAATCGCCGAAGAGAAGCCGACCGGCGGTTTCGGCGGCCGTGACGATGATCTTCGCCACGACCTCCGCCTGGGCTGCCAACGTGTGAACAATGACCTCGTCGTGCAGAAAGAACACCAGGTGCGGCTCGTAATCGAAGGGCGCGCGTGCCCGCCCCGGTGCCGCGGGACGCGCGGCCGACGCAGCCAGGCCGGGCCCAGCATCCGCTCGTCTGAGTGCGCTGGTCGCACCGGCACCGGAGGCCGGGAGGGCGGCAAGTTCTCGGCGAATCTCGGCCATCCAGCACAGCGCCCATTCCGCGGCGCTGCCCTGAACGATGAAGTTTCGGGTGAAGCGGCCCCAGTCCCTCGCCTGGCTGCGGGCCCGGCGCTCATCGGTCGCTGTGGCCGCCAGATCGTACGCCTGAGCTTGCACCTCATGCCAACCCTGCCCGGGTACCGGCGACGACCGCCCCAGCCGGGTGGTGACGACTTCGCCTCGCTCGCCGGCGCGGGCAGCCAACTCTGTCAGGGCGATCGCCCGAGGGTAGGCACGCGCCAGGCGCGGCAACAGCCGACCACTCTCCCCGGTCGTGGCGCCATACATAGCTCCGAGCATGGCGACCTTGGCATGATCGCGCGTCTCCACGACGCCGCTCGCAACGATTCCGGCATAGAGGTCGGTTCCACGCCCGGCCGTAGCCATTCGCTCGTCCTGGGCCAACGCGGCGAGAATGCGCGGCTCCAACTGGGCGGCATCGGCGACGACGAGTTTCCAGCCGTCATCGGCGACCACCGCGCCGCGAATCTGTCTGGGCAGCTGCAACGCTCCCCCGCCGCGCGTCGCCCAGCGGCCGGTCACCACGCCTCCCGGCACGTAGTCGGGGTGGAATCGACCGTTGACGACCCAGGACTCCATCCAGGTCCAGCCGTTGGCGCTGAGCAACCGGGAAAGCTTCTTGTACTGCAACAGGGGCTCAATCACCGGATGCTCGAGCTTCTTCAACTCCCAGCCCCTGGTCGAGGTCACGGCCAGTCCCGCGCGTTGCAGGGCCTTGAACAGTTCCTGCGGCGAGTCCGGGTTGAGGGCATCATCATCCAGTTCCAGCCGGATCCGCTGGGCGAGCAGTTCAAGACGGTCCGGTCGCACACCCGGCAGGGCGCGGGGTCCCAGCTCCCGCGTCAGCAGATGATTGTGCACGTCGGTGCGCCACGGAAGCCCAGCGAAGCGCATTTCGGCGGCCACGAGCGCGCCCGCCGATTCCGCAGCGAGCAGCAGGCGCAACCGGCCCGGTTCGGCAGCGGATGCCACGGCGTCGAGTTGACGGCGGAACTCACGCCCGGACGTCGATTCGGGGGCGCGAGAATCGGGGCCAGGTTCGGTGCCACCAGAGTCGCCGGTGCCGTCAGCGGCGTGGTCGGCGAGATCGTCACCGCCATGGTCATCGTCGACATCAAACTCGAACAGGGTCGCCCGGAGCTCGATCTGGTTGGCTGTCAGCGCGCTCGCTGCGTCCCAGCGATCCGGCGCGGCGAGGGCCAGTTCGCTCAACTGGGTCAGGGCGGAATTCTTGAGGATCACGTGGCACAGGCGCAGATCGTGGCAGCGCTCCACCCGGATTCCGGCACTGAGCAGCAGCGGATAGGTGTGGCCCGTGTCGTCCCAGACCCACCGCGGGCGGCCTTCAAGGGCCCAGGATTCCCTGGCGGCCACAAACGTTCGAAATTCGTCCAGACTCAGCCGGCGCGGCGGTTGCAGCGAAGCTCCGGCCTCATCGCGGGGTTCGACGACCACGTCGCCACCGCCCGCCTGCCGCACCACTACATACACCCTTCTATTCTGCCCGATTCAGCGTGGCTGACCTGTTCACGGCGCCGGGCAGAACGGCACCGTACCCATCGGCTTCGTGGTGCCGATGGGTACGGGGGTTGTGCGTGCCGTCTAGCCAGCGATCTTGTCGCCGCTGGGTGACACCACCCACCAGACGTCGCCGACAGCCTGACCGGTGGTGTCACCGGCCGCCGCATCGCCAGCCCAGTAGTAAAGCGGGAGACCGTTCAGGGTGACCTGCTTGGTGCCATCCGTTCGGGTGATCACGCCAACGGTACCGGTGACTCCGTCGACCGTCGGGGTGTCCGATTCCGCGACGACCGGCGGCCACTTAACGAGACAGTCACCCTCGCAGGTACTCTCACCGGAGTCGGCGACGTCCTTGTCGAACACGTACAGGGTCATTCCGGCGCTATCGACGACGATCGTGCCGAGGTCGCTGTCGGCCGTCGCGAGTGTCGCGTCGGCGGCCGGTTCGGCTACTTCGCTTGACGAGCTCGACTCGTCTGCCGGCGGCGTCGCGCCCTGCGAGCATCCGGTCAGTGCGAGGACGCTGATCGCCAGCGCCCCGACGACAGGCCCGACCTTGAGCCATATTTTGCTGTTCATGATTGCTTCCTTTTCTCGGTGCACTGCTTTGAAATGGTGCGTGATTGAGCGGTGCGTGATCACGTGGTGCGTAACGAGGAGCTACGTGAATTAGAACGAGATACCATGCCGATTGGTTCAGCCCGGCAGAGCATATCCACTGAATCGATATCAGGCTGCAATCTTGAAGTCTGCGCCGACATAGGAACGCGGGTGTGCCGATAACCTGACGGCCCTTTCCCGAAGTGCCACAAGTTGGTCCTGTTCGGCAGCGGTCAGATTGGTCACGGCAGAGGAGATCGGCCAGAAGTCGACCCCGTCGAGATGTGCGTCCGGCAGAAGCATTCGCTTGATGTGACAGCGGCGCTTTCAGCCATCGCAGGAACGTGCCGCGAATCGTTTCTGATGTTTCCACCAGAATAAACAGGGACAAGTTTTGCCAAATGTCGAGCATGAAAGCGGCGCGAGGTGAGTCGGGCCGTGCCGGTCGGCTGCGCGATCGCTGCACGGCGCGCGGCCTCCAGATCGTCGCCCGCCTTTTCTGCTTTTGCTGGGCAGCTTTTTTTCTTTGCTGCTGGTGATGCTCATGGTCTTCCTTTCGCCAGCAGATCCATGCCCCCAATTTAGGCGGGTGCAAGCGGATGTAGGCGCTGCATCCGGGCTGGTCAACTTCTTCGATCAAATACGGCGCCGGGCCTCGGCGTTCTCGTTGCCTGGCGCGCCGACCGGAGCAGATCGCCGATGCGTCAAAGAGAGGATTCTGATCGCGGAATACCTGAGCTCGCTCCCCGGTTTTGCACACGCTGAGAGAAGGTGGCTCACGGAGCCAGCTGGAATTCAACCCACAACGGAAAGTGGTCAGGGATCCGCCAGGAGACCTCGGTGCGTGTCAGGCTGCCGAGCAGGTGTGGCAGAAAGTTGAACGAACCCGCCCGCAGGGTGTAGGTCAGGGAGGTCAGCAGGGATTTTCCGTCTGGGTCCGAGAACCATGCGATCTGGTCATAGACGTGCCTCGAGGTGTCGTTGTCGAACACCGTTCGTGGGATGTCATTCAGCTCGGTCGGAGGCCACAGCCCGGTCGATACAAATGCTTCAAACAGCGGGTCACCAATGCGGTCGAGGTTGAAATCGCCCAGCACGAAAAGGTTTTGGTTCCATCGGTCGGTCCGATCCGCCCAGGCACGCATCCACTCCGCGAACGCCGTGATCTCCGGCAGCCGCGCAGTCGGGTCAGCACCCCAGATGACGTGCCCGGTGGTCAAGGTGAATTCCGCTGAGTCGCGCACAAAACTGGCGGCGTACGGCGTTCGGGCGAACTGTTCGGTCGGCCCCTCGACCTGTGCTGGCAGCACGATCTCACCCACCAGTCCCGAAGGCTGCACCCGAGTCGAGTCATACTGAAACGTCAACCGTTCTCCGTTTCCTAGGCCGCCCTCGGTGACGTCGGAGACAACCACTCTCCAGTCATCTCCGAGCAACTCGAGCAGAAATTGCAGGGCGGTTGTGTTGCGACGCACTTCTTGAACTGCCATCACATCAAAGCAGGCCACGACCGCAGCGATGCACGCGAGGGAGTACCAGTCCCGCTTGGGAGTATCCCCCGGTTCGGCGTGCCACTTGGCTGTCAGATCCCCCAATGCCCGAAGGTTCCAGGTCGCGATCAGTAGACCGGCGGGGTGCTTCGGCGGCACCACTGCGGCCAGCGCTGCTCTGAAAGCGATCAGGTTTTCCGCCACGTCGGGCGGCATTGTTGTCGTCATGATTTGTGGACCAAACTGCCCTGCCCAGACGGATGGGCCGTACGGCACTCAGTAATGGAAATCTGAAAAGATCATATCTCCGCACACTCACGTACGTAAGGTGGCGGCCGCCGCCGCCGAGAACGGTACTTTATCGAACTGGTGGCAACCGCATCTGCGCACCACGCGCCGGCATTGCGCAGCCAGTTCAGGACGCACCCCGGAGCCGTGTCGGCGGCCTCGAGAGCGAACGCGAGGACCGGTCCATCCATACAGCTCGGAGCCGGCAGGACGCGCATGGGCATGCTCGGCGCTGGACGGTGGCAACGTGTTATCCGAGCGCGAGTGCACGATCAGCGTCGGGCACGTGACGCGATTCAGCGATGCCGGAGTGAACAGACGGAAGTCGTTCTCCACGCCCCGCCGACGTCGCTTCGCACCGAGCGACGCGCGAAGCGTCGCCTCCAGCTGCGCTGTGCGGCCGGGGATCGCCGCGAGCAGCGCAGCGCGATCAGACGCGACCGCCTTGGTCTGGCTGCCCAATACGAGGAACAGTGCAGTGAGCGTCGGACTGGTCGCGTGGGTCAGCACCCAGATCGGCGCAATGGTGAGGGTGTCCCGGGCTGCGAGGCGCGCTGCCCTCTGCGAATTCGGGCTTCTCCTGTGCTTTGAAAAGCTTGGACCGTTTGCCTCGTAGGCGGCCCTTGGCTTTGGCGACGGCCATCCCTTCCCGGGTTTGTGCGCGGATCAGGTCGGCTTCGAGTTCCGCGACCATGGCCAGGACGTTAAAGAGGAGCCGGCCGACGGTATCGGTGGGGTCGTGAATGGAGCCTCCGATGCTGAGCTTGACTTCGCGGCGGGTGAGTTCGTCGACAACGTCCTTTGCGTCGCGCAGGGTACGGGCCAGTCGGTCCTGTTTGGTCACGACCAGGGTGTCACCGTCCCGGCAGGCGGCTAGTGCTTCCCTGAGTCCGGGTCGTGCCCGGTTGGCGCCGGTCAGGCCTTGGACGGTGAACGTCTTCTCTGGCGTCACGCCATGAGCGGCCCGGGCGTTTCGCTGGGCGGTGAGGTCCTGGTCGTTGGTGGATACGCGCGCGTAGCCTATTAGCATGCCGGACCTGCTTCTAGCAGGTACCATTTACCCCTCTTGACCGAGCATTTTCTCGGGCGGGGCTTACGGGAATCGGGCGTACGCGGAACCATGCGCGTGGGTGTCATTTGCCGTACTTGGCTGCACAAATTTCAGCACTCGTTTGCACTGGTCATTCTGCCGGCATCGACCGTCGCTGCCATCCCGGATGGGGAACGTCTTGCGGGACGCTTAGCCGGGAATGCCCTGGCGTCCCGGTGCGGCTCAGGGGCGCGTACGCGTATTTCCGATGGAGGTAAGGACTCCATCAACGGATGCACCGGCAGTGCATACGAGGAACGTGATCGCGTTGGTCCAGCCAGCAGGGCCGGCCATCACAAAACCTTGACCGCCTGCACGCTGCCCGTTACAGGCCCGCCGCAACGGCCACTAGGCCAACAAGTCGTGAGCCTGCTCGGGGTCTCCGCCCTTGGACCCGCGCCTGCATCAGGCGTCGGCGCCCTGCAGGCTCCACGTCCGTGACACGCGACACACAACGGCGCAGAACCGAGGTCTACCTCAGGTCTGCGCCGCATGGCGTGATTTAGATGTCGGTGGCGATCTCGAACTGCGAGACCTGCGGGGCGCTGACGAGGAGTGAGCCGAGCTCGGTCGCACCCGCGCCGGCGCGCCAGGCACGGTAGGCCGAGTCGGCTTCGGCGGAGGCCCATCGCTCCAGCAGGATCAGGTGGGAGGAATCTTCGGCATCGACCAGGACGTCGACACCGAGGCAGCCGTCAAATGCCCGGGTGCCGGTGAGGATATCTCTCAGCATGGCCGGTGCATTGGCGACAGCGTCTGCTTTCAGACGAAGGTCGAGTAAAACGGTGAGTGCCATGGATGCTCCGATCAGGTAGGGTTGGTGCAGCGTCTAGAAGCTGAGGATCTGGTAGCCCTGAACGACCAGGTTGCGTGTGCTCGCTTCGCCCTTGTAGTCGGTGAGTAATGGCCATCCGCCGGTCTCGATCGGGTCGGAGACTCCGTGGGAGTTGACGCAGAAACCGCAGGCACCCAGGATGTTGTCCTGAAGCGCGACGGCGAGCGGGTTCATCTTGTGCTTGGGGTCGGAGATGGCGGCGAGAGACTCAACGCCGGAGCCGTCAAAGACCACCACGACCTCATCGCCGGCCTCCTTGAATTCGAGGGCGGTCTTAAGGCCGCGGTAAACGCGTGAGGTGTCGGAGCCGATGGGCTCGTAGATGACAACGGCGATCTTGAGTTCAGACATAAACATATACCTCCTAGGTAGACCGATCTGGCCACTTCTAACTATACCGATCTGTCTGGTATTGTCCAATCATGGGATCCACGACTACCGCTGCGACACGCAGCGCCCGGGAACGCCTGCTGGCATCCGCGGCTCAGCTGTTTCAGGAACGCGGCATCAACGCGACCGGAATCGACCTCGTCGTTCGCAACGCAGGAGTAGCAAAGGCCAGCCTGTACAACAACTTCGCGAGCAAGGAAGCGCTCGTCGTGGCCTATCTGGAACAAGAGTTGGACGGCTGGGTTCAGCACTCGCGCTCCCTGGACGACCCGTTCGGCGCGCGCCCGGAGCGCGTGGCTGCCATGTTCGAAGCGCTAGCGGTCTCAGTCGAATCCCACACCTTTCACGGCTGCCCGTTCACCAACGCGGTGATCGAGCTGCCCGAGTGCGTCAGCGTGCGCCGGGTAGCCGAACACTACCGTGAAGTCGTTCGCGCCCACCTCGCTTCCATCGCCGGCGAGGACCCAACCTCCACCTTGGTGTCTCGCCTCTTTCTGCTCTACGACGCGGCCATCACGGCCGCTAAAGTGGGTCGCGACGCTGGACTCGTGCGCCAGGCCAGCACCATGGCACAAGAACTCGTCTAAAACTCAGCTTCCAGGGAAGCGATCAATGAAGACATCAGCTGCGTTGCGGGCATTCGAGCTCAACACCCGACCGGTGCACCCGCCCTCCCGGGTGGCGCCCGACCAACGCTGGGAGGAAGCGACCTCAGAACGCCACCAAGTAGCGCCAAAGACCACATACACGCATTGATGAGCGTGGAAGCTCCATGGACGGTCGTCTGCGGAGACCTGGGTCAGAGCATGGAGCCAAGGTCGGAACCGACGGACGGATATGTCGCGGTCGCCGATTTTAGTTGTCGGGTGGTTAGGCCCAGCTTGATTGCGAGGCCGAAGATGTTGATCACTTCCGAGTAGCCGGGGCCGAGCAAATGTGCGCCGAGAATCTGATCGGTTGCTGTATCAATGATGACCTTCGTCGCCGCGACGGTCTCACCGACTCGGTAATTGGCGTACCAACTGCTGGTGTCGTTGTAGCGCACAGCGATATCACGGCCATCACGCACAGCTTCGTGCTCGAGCATGCCGACGCGGTTCAGTTCCGGGATCGTGAACACTGTGGTGGGGACGCCGGCATAGTCCGGCACGGTCATCGTGCCCTTGAGCATGTTGGATGCTGCCACCTTGCCCTCAAAAACGGCGACGGGCGTGAGGCGTTCTCCGGGAGTGTCGGCGGCGTCGCCGGCGGCGAAGACCGACGGATTACTGCGGCTTTGCAGGTGTCCGAACACATCGATCCCCTTCGGGCCCCAGGCAATGTTTGCCGCCGCCAGATTCAGGCCGTCGATGTTGGGCACCCGGCCTGCGCCGTGCACCACCAGATCTGTCTCGACGACGGTCGTGACGCCGTGCTGCTCGACGCTCACTTGAAGCCCCGTAGCGGTGCGCGCCACTGCACTAACTGAGGTGCTGCGATTCACGCGGATGCCGGCTTGCTCACTGCGCTGCACGAGCAGATCGACAAGATCGGGGTCGAACGCGCGTAACGGCCGCGCCCCGTGATCGATGACCACGCAGTCCACACCAGCGCGGGCTGCGATGTGGGCGAACTCGAAGGAGACAAACCCGCCACCGACGAATACGATTCGGCCAGGCAGCTCCTCGAGGTTGAGAAAGTCGGTGCTATCGATGAGGTGCTCGTGTCCGGGGAAGTCGAGGGGGCGCGGTCGGGCACCGGTCGCTATGAGAAACCGCTTCGCCTGGTGCTGCACGCCGTTGATTTCGAGGTGATGGGGCCCGGTGAAGTGCGCGGCACCGTGAAAAGTGCTCACACCGTTGCGCAGAAGTTCGTCTTCCATGCTCTGCGGCACACCGTCGGTGAAGCCGCGCTTGTGACGCATCAGCGCCGCCCAGTCCAGTGTGAGCTCATTCTCGCTGATGCCTTTGCCCTGCATCAGATGGGCGGCATCGATCACTTCCGCTCCCCGACGGAGAATCTTTTTCGGGTCACACCCGCGCAGCGCACACGTGCCCCCGTACGGCAGGGCATCAACGATCCCCACGCGCCATCCCTGTGCAGCGCACCTATTGGCTGCTGTGGTGCCGGCCATTCCGGCGCCGATCACAAACAGGTCGTATTCCTCAAACGTGTCGCTCATGCTGTGGTGATCGCATCGCGCAGTTGCTCCAGAGTCGGGGCGCCGGCCAATCCTGTCGGGGTCGTGTAGATGCGGCAGGCCATTCCCACCGGCGCTGCCGGGTCAGGAAAAAGGTCTGTTCCCCCCACCAGAATGCTCGGGGATCCCCGAAAATTGATTGCCTCTGCGTCTTCCAGATTCTCGACCAACCGCCGGGTCACGACGGTGCCGGGGCGTTCGACTGCGATCACCGCTAGCCGCTCAGCGGCAATTTTCCAGTTCGGGCACCCATCGAAGTACTGCAACGCAATATCCATGCCCTTACCGTAGACGTTGCACCATGGTGCAAGGTCAAGTGGTGGAATGGGACTATGCAAATTAGAGACCTGGCCATCGCGAGCGGCGCAACCGCACAGACCATACGGTTTTATGAGCGGCGCGGTCTGTTGGATCCCGCAGAACGTGCGGGGAACGGTTACCGCCGATACAACGAAGCGGCCCTCTCGCGCCTGCAATTCATTCGGTCTGCCAAGACGGCTGGTTTAACCTTGTCCGAAATTGGCAGCATCATCACGGTGAGAGAAGCAGGCGAGGTGCCGTGCGGGCACGTTTTAGACCTTCTCGCGGGGAAACTTTCGAATGTGCACCGCCGCCAACAAGAACTTGTACTTCTTGAAACAGAGCTGCAACACCTCATTGACGGGACCCAGCATCTCGATCCGGGCGATTGCGAAGCGGGCAGTGTCTGTCACCTCTTCACCCAAGCTCACCATTAGCGCACAACGTTCATTCACGCCATTAATCGGTGCGAATTCACCGCCATTTACCGCTGCAATTCAGACGTGGAACCATGCGGACTGTCTTCGGCACATTGCCGAGGGACACAAGGGGGACTACAGCAAAATTGGTGCTCCCTCGGGCAAGAGCTGGGACACTTTCGCGAAGTGGTGCATCGGGCAAACTCTTGGTTCTCCGTCGAGTGCGACGTATCAAAAGTCCAACGCCACTTACCTGTTCCAAGCGCCGGTTCAGATTTGGAGCAACGGGACCCTTCAGAAGGCTTATCAGAACCGAGTGTCAGTACGCACAAGCGACCGGGTCGTCGTGACCTCATACATTTCTTGAGCTTAGAATTAGAGATCATGCCTACTTCGGTCTCGAGCGCTAAACTCCTTGATGAACTTTTCTACTACCTCGACGAGTTCACTCCGCCCATCTTTAGCGCCAATCGTTCGCTCACTGTCGTGTCGGTTTCAGCGCCGGACGCCAGTGAACAATCGCCGGTCTTGATTTCCGCTAGTGAGTTCTCATCGCTCTACAGTGAGCTCCTTTCATCCGCGGTAGACGATCCGGCTCCGGTCTCACTTCGAGTAAGGGCCTTCCGTCTGTTTTCGGTCTTGCTCCAGGAAGCAGCGTGGGACCTGTCGGACCCAGGTTCGCGAGGCTACAGACTAGCTAAAGGCAAGTTCATCCCCTGGGACTAGAGCTTGATCAGTGTCACACCGCACGCGAACGTCAGAAGCCCGTGTGAGGCAGTAAGTCTTGTACCGGGCAAAGAAAGCACACAATTCGGCCGGTCGCTGCCGTTACTGGTGAGCAAGAAATTGGAGGCCGCTGCAGTTGCGGCGGCATGGACGTGTCGGTCGTGGGCATCAGAGCCGTGGAATGCGATGGACCCGTCAAAGTCGGCGATAATCTCGTCAAGGTTCTCGACGACGTCATCGTCGAGACGACGGGTGATGTTTCCGTCGAGTTCAGGCTTCACGCCCCGTCGAGCACGAACTATTTTGATGACGACGTCAATCGTTGCGTGGAGCTGGAACAACTGCTGCGTCTTGTTGAGCATGAGGAAGAGCCAGTTACGCGTCGTTCAACTCAGCAAGACATTGGCGTCGACAAAGACTCCTTGAAGCATGAGCCTCAGAGTATCGGTTGAGCAACAGCCACTACTTGTGTCCCGGTCCAGGTTCGGCTACCGGGACACAGTGTGTGCCGCGCGGTCGGGCCAGTCACGATGAGATGCTAGTTCTGTGGAATTGAACCAGGGCACCGATGCGCAAGCCGTTTTCATCCGCCCCTACGGTCAAGCGGATGCCGGAGACACATTGGCAATATTCCTTGCTGCGGTGACCGAGACCGCTGCCACCGACTACTCGCCGGAGCAGATTCAGGCGTGGGCTCGGCCAGAAGCGCGAGATCTGCCCACCTGGCATGCGTCGATGCAGGAGCGGAACAGTTACGTGGCCACCGTGGATGGTGCACCAGCAGGCTTCTCCGATGTGAACCCTGCTGGGTATATCGACATGCTGTTCGTTGCCCCTCGATACCAGCGACAAGGGGTAGCACGACAACTGATCGGACGCGTTGAGGTCCACGCGCGTCAGGCGCAGCTGACAGAACTGATAGCCGATGTCAGCATCACAGCCCGCCCCTTCTTCGAGCGCCACGGCTTCACCGTCGAGGTAGAACAGCACTCGGTGATGGGCGGCGTGTCGCTGACCAATTACAAGATGAAAAAAAAGCTCCTCGACAGCGCGGTGTGCCTGAGCGGGCAGCTTGTCTGCCACACTCAGGACCAGGCGAACACTGTCCGGGATCACCTACCCACGGCACCTTGCCCTGACCCGCGCCGAACCGGGATGCTGTTCGTTTAACGTCACCCCGACGAGCGATCCGCTGGTGTGGCAGGTCGAGGAGTGCTTCGAGCACGCAGCCTTTTTCAAGGCTCATCCAGCAGGTCAACGATGACCACACCGTTGTCGAGGTCGCCTCCCGGCACGGAAACTCGGTGATCATGTCGAAAGACGACTACGACGCGATAACCGAAACTGCCTACCTGCTTCGGAACCCTGCGAAGGCCGAGCGGCTGCTCACGGCGATCGAGCGGGTGCGGCGCGGAGAGTTCAAGCAGCACGACCTGACAGCCGAGTGAGTCGGACTGTCGCCTTCGACCCGAATGGGTGGGACGACTACATCTACTGGCAAACCCAGGACCGCAAGACTCTGAGGCGCATCAACCAGCTAGTCAGCGACGCGTTGAGCGATCCGTTCGCGGGGAGAGGCAAACCTGAGCCCCTCAAGCACCTCCTTGCCGGCGAGTGGTCCCGCCGCATCGACGACACGAATCGGCTGGTCTACTACGTCACGGATGACCACATCATCATCCTGCAAGCTCGCGACCGCTACTGACCCGAGGTCTACGTGTCCTGCAAGAGGTCTCCCTGTGACACGGCTCGACCATCGGAATGACTGCTGGCGGTCTCTGGGTTCGGTTCTCCCGTTGCTGAGTTGCCTGGCCCGACAACACGATGATGCGGTCGATCTCGAGCGCATCGAGCAGCGCTGCCATGCCGCCGCCCGGCAGCGCAAAGGTCTGCCCCGTCGCAAGCGGTGTTCCCAGGTACCCAGGCATGCTTGGAGCGATGATTCGGAACCCGTTCACGAGCAGGTACTCGACCGCCACGAGCCCTTGATCCCACCCGCCGAGGGTGCCGTAGATGGCGAGAATCGGCTCGCCCCTGCCTCGCTCGGCGAACTCAACCGGTCCCGATCCCGTTGAAACGGTTCGCGGGATTTCCGCCAGGCACGCGCGGAAGTCTTTGGACGAGGGCGATCTCAGCGCGGTGGCCATGACCCACTATCGCTTCGACGGCGTGCGTGGTCAATGGCGCGAAATTTCGCGCGTGCAATTTCAGAGCGGATGCTGGCCCGCGCTCCCGACACAGGCTCGCGCTCATCCGTGGCGAGCGCACTATTCGCCCGGGCGCCGTCGAGTGTCACCGCCGTGGCCTCGACGGTTGACCGAACGCTATCCTCGACGGCATGACGCGAGACGGCCCATCCGAGTATGAAACAGACAGGGATGGCCTTCGCCTCCTGGCCGACAGTCGGCAGCCGACAGCCGACAGCTAATCAGGGCCAGCCCTGACCGCATCCTCGCCGGAGCCGACTCGATCACCGCACTGGTACATGCACCTCGATCGAGACGAGCGCCATCGCGTCGCTCAAATCACTGTGCAACATACCGGCACGGTGCCCGTCATCGTCGGGATCGGCACCGGGCGGAGAGGATGCTCCTTCAGCATTCGATCACGTTCACCGCGAGGCCACCTCGAGACGTCTCCTTGTACTTGGTCATCATGTCGGCACCGGTGTCCCGCATGGTCTTGATCGCTTTGTCGAGTGACACCTTGTGGCTGCCGTCTCCGTGGAGGGCGAGGCGGGCAGCGTTGATGGCTTTCACGCTGGCAATAGCGTTGCGCTCGATGCACGGGATCTGCACGAGCCCGCCCACGGGATCGCAGGTCAGGCCCAAATTGTGTTCGATTCCGATTTCCGCAGCGTTCTCCGCCTGGATGGGAGTTCCTCCCAGCGCTTCGCAAAGGGCGCCGGCGGCCATGGAACAGGCCGCGCCGACTTCGCCCTGGCACCCGACTTCCGCGCCTGAGATGGACGCATTCAGCTTGAACAGGATTCCAATCGCCGCGGCCGTCAGCAGGAAACGCACGACACCGTCGTCGTCGGCCCCCGGGACGAACTTCACGTAGTAGTGCAGCACGGCTGGGATGATCCCGGCCGCCCCGTTGGTGGGCGCCGTGACGATCCGCCCACCGGCCGCATTTTCCTCGTTGACGGCCAGCGCAAAGAGATTCACCCATTCCATCGCCCGCAGGGGGTCGGTGGTGTCCTCCGGCGCCTGCAGCGCGCGGAACAGCCCCGGTGCCCGGCGCGTGACCTGCAGGCCACCAGGCAGAATACCGTCGGCAGCACATCCGTTGGCCACGCACGTCTGCATGACGGACCAAATGTTCAGCAGCTTCGTGCGTAGCTCGATCTCCGTGTGCCAGGTGCGCTCGTTGGCCAGCATCACGTCGGAGATGCCGACTCCCTCCCGGGCGCAGATTGCCAGCAGTTCATCGGCCGTCGTAAACGGATGCGGCAGGACGGTTTCATCCACAACCACACGATCCGCACCCACGGCATCCTCATCCACGACGAAGCCTCCACCGACGGAGTAGTAGGTGCGCTCCCGCACCACGCCACCATCGTGGCTCATGACCCGAAAGATCATGCCGTTCGGGTGTGCGGGCAATGATTTGCGCCGATGTAGGAGCACGTCCTCGGTGAAGTTGAAGTCAATGCCGTGCCGACCGGCCAGCATCAACCGTGCGTCGAGTGCGGCCGCCGCCACCTGGTCGTCGGCCGTTGCCGTGTCCACGGTTTCCGGGTCCAGGCCCTGGAGCCCGAGAACCACAGCCTTGTCCGAGCCATGGCCACGGCCGGTCGCGCCCAGCGAGCCGAACAGCTCCGCCTGAACCCGCACGATTCCGTCGAGCAGACCGTCCCGAGCCAGACCCTCGGCGAAGCGTTTCGCCGCGCGCATCGGACCCACCGTGTGGGAGGACGAGGGCCCGATGCCCACGGAGAAAAGGTCCAACACGCTCAATGCCATGTCGTGCTCTCCGCTACCGTGAACTCGCGCATACCGTCCAGGAGCCAGCGGCCCAGGTAATCGGCAAATGATGCCCGAGGGAATACGCGGAACGTTTCGTTGTCAGTTTTCCACAGGACGACCGGAACGTTGCCGATCACGGTGGCGATTGCCACGCCGGTCGAGAAGGCGCGGGGATGCAAGTCGGCCGCGCAGCTCTTCTCCAACACTGCCCGGGCGGAGGGTCCGGCCAGTTCGAACGTCGTGCGGTTGCTGGAGAGATCGACGGTTTGTCCGGCTCCATCGCCGAGGGCCGCCACTAGCTCGGCAGCGAGTGTGCCGTCAAGTGCCTCCTCCTCGGCAACCAGCAGAAACTCGTCCGGCCCCAGCCACAGCACGGCCATTCCGGCGACCCCTGTGGTCACCTGCCCACACGCGGTCGGCAGCCCTCCGGTGACGGCGCCGATGCGGCGACCACCCTCGGAGAGCGGGTCGACACGGATGCCCACCATGACTTGGAACGGGATCTCCCGGAGGGAGACCCGAGCCTCGGCCGACGCGGTTTCAGCGAATTCCGCCCAAAGATGTTCCGCGGGACTGTGGCGACGCGCCGTCAGGTGCGTTTGTTGGACATCCGTTATTTGAGCATCCGTGCTTTCAATCGTGTTAACCATCTCGGCGCTTCCCTTCGGCATCAAAAAGTACTGTTTCCCCAACGACGACGTCCACGCGCTCTGTTCCGAAGACGGCCACCAGGTGTTCCCCGATCCGGTCTCGACCGTTCGTGATCAGCGCGAGCCCGAAGGACCGGCCCAGGGCAGCACTATGATAACTCGACGTCACAAAACCCTGCATCGGAACGGGTCCGACTGCGGGGGTGATGGGCACACCGTGGTCGATGAGTTGGGTACCTTCCGGCAACCGGATCGTCCCATCCGTGGGCATTACGCTCACCAGGTGTTTCCGGCCCTCCGAGCGCACACCGGCACGCTCGTATGAGCGTTTGCCGATGAAGTCCTTGACCTTGGACACCACCCACTCCATGCCCGCATCCTGCGGGGTGACGGTACCGTCGGTATCCTGGCCGACGATCGGGTATCCCTTTTCTGCGCGCAACACGTGCATGGTTTCCGTACCGTATGGGGTGATCTTGAACTCTGCGCCGGCCTCGGTCACGTCCTCCCAAGTCTGCAGCCCGTACCAGGCCGGAACGTTGATCTCGTAAGCCAGCTCACCGGAGAAGGAGATTCGGCAGATTCGAGCAGCAACGCCGGAGGCGAGCACCGTTTCGCGGAACGTCATAAAAGGGAAGGCCTCGGTAGACAGATCAAGCCCCGGCGCCAGCTTGCCGAGCACCGCACGGGACTTCGGCCCGACGACGGCGATCGTGGTCCATTGCTCCGTCACTGACGTGCAGCTCACGTCCAGCTCCGGCCACTCGGTCTGCAGCCATTCCTCGAGCCAGTCCAGCACCTTCGCTGCACCGCCGGTTGTGGTGGTCATGAAGTAGCGGTCGTCATCCAGTCGAAGCGTCACGCCGTCGTCGAAGATCATGCCGTCGGGGGTGCACATGACGCCGTAACGGGCCGAGCCGGGCGCGAGCTTCTTGAAGGCATTGGTGTAAATGCGGTTGAGAAACTCCCCGGCTCCGGTGCCGCGGATTTCAATCTTGCCCAGAGTCGTGGCATCCATGTAGCCCACAGAGTCGCGCACAGCCGCGCATTCGCGCAGCACGGCAGCGTCCATGTCCTCGCCCGCAAGCGGGTAGTACCACGGACGTTTCCACTGGCCGACGTCCTCGAACAGCGCACCGCGCTGTTCATGCCAGGTGTGGATGGACGTCCGGCGAGCGGCGTCAAACAGGTCCCCGCGCTTTCGACCGGCCAAGGCCACGAACGACACCGGCGTGAACGGAGCACGGTACGTCGTGGTGCCGATCGAGCCGATGTCGGCGTCAACGGCGGTGCCCTGTCGGCGAAAAGCAGCAGCAATGACGCCGATCGCGTTCACACCAGAGGTCTTTCCCTGGTCATTGGCGGTGCTGATAGAGGTATAGCGCTTGATGTGCTCCACGCTGCGGAGCCCCGCCCCCGTAGACCGCCAGACATCGGCCACGCTTTGGTCGCGTTGAAAATCGACGAAGTGATGGTTCCAGTCTGACGTCGTCCCTTTGGTTCCGCCGACCAGCCAGAGGGCACGGGTCGGCGCGACGGGCTGCGCCGGACGAGCGGGACGGGCCAACGTGGCGATGGCAGCAGCTACGGCCGCTCCCGTGGAGAATCCGGCGTTGACAGCGGCAATCGCTCCCGCGGATACACCCTCGGCGATACAGTCGGCCAGTGCATAGCTCCCCCGCGCTGCGCCGACGACCTGCTGGTCGCGAACCACCGTCGACGGTACGAATCCGACGAGATCCTGGTCCCAACGCACCTTGCCCTGGGCCTGACTGTGCAGGTGTACCACGGGGCTCCAACCGCCGGAGACTGCCAGGAGGTCAGCCTTGAATTCCTCAATGCCACCCACCGGCGCACCGTCGTCGTCGATCCGGGCGACCGAGACCCGCGCCAGGCGCTGCTCACCCACGGTGTCAACCACAGCACTGCCGTAGAGAACGCGTACGCCCGTTTTGGCCGCCACGAGCGCTGCGAGCGCCGACGGCGCTGGCCGAGCGTCGACTACCGCTGCCACCTCTATACCCACCGCACACAGGTCGGACGCGAGCAGGTATGCGCTGTCGTTTGTGGTCCCGATCACGACGCGGGAGCCCGCTGCCACACCGTACCGGTTGAGGTACGTGCGGGCAGCAGACGCCAGCATGATGCCGGGGCGGTCGTTGTTTTCGAAGACGATCGGTCGTTCGTGCGCGCCGGTCGCCAGCACCACCTGGTTCGCACGGATGTGCCAGATGCGGAGGTGCGAGACGCCGTCGGCCGGGGCCGTCTGCAGATGGTCGGTACGGTTCTCGACGGCGATGAGGAAGTTGCTGTCGTAGGAGCCGAACACCGTCGTGCGGCACAGGATCGTGCACTCGGGGATGCTGGCAAGTTCGGCTCTGATGTCGGCGACCCACTCGAGGGCATCGACGCCGGCTACCTGCTCATCACGGCCGGAAAGCAGTGTTCCGCCCAGCTCGGGCTGGTCGTCGATGAGGATTATGCGGGCGCCAGTGCGGGCCGCCTCCCGTGCCGCTGCCAGCCCGGCTGGACCGCCGCCGACCACAAGAACGTCGGTGTGAACATACTTCTTGTCGTAAACCGCTTCGTCATCGCTCGGGTCAAGCTGACCCAAGCCGGACAGGAATTCAGCCTCAAGACCGTCAACCAGCTCCACGGTCGTGGCTGGGAGCATAGATTCGGCGACGTGGCCGGGGAATCGTCCCGCCACCTTGACCAGCGCATTGGGCTCCTCCACGCCAGCAGACATGATGCCGCGCGGTCGGTTCCCATACAGAGAATTGCCAACCGACACGCGGCCTGCGGCGAGCAGCGCGGAGGCCAGAGTATCGCCAGGATGGCCGGCGTACCCGACGCCGTCCACGATGAAGTTGAAAACCGTACCGCGGTCAATGCGTCCGCCATGGCTGAGCCGATTGGATTGAGTGTGCTGACCGGTCATAGCTGGACTCCTTCCGGTGTTCCTTGGCGGGTAGTACTCATGCCCATACCGGTCGTGGGTTGCGACGTCCGCAGGGCTGGCGGCTCCTGGCCAATGCGATAGACGGCCGTGATGTCATAGCTCACGGTGTCCCGGAGCATATTGAACCACTTTCGGCATCCCGCACTGTGCACCCATCGCTCCGCAAAGAGCCCTTTCGTGTTCTGGCGGTAGAAGAGGTACTCCGCCCACTCCCGGTCGGTGAGCTCTGCCGGATGCTCGGGGTAGGCCACGTGGGCTTGTCCCCCATAGTGAAATTCGGTTTCGTTGCGCGGCCCGCAGTTGGGGCATGGAAACAGCAGCATGGCGTGCTCCTTACGTTCTGAGGGGTCGATTTCTAGTGAGCCACGGCGGCGGCGCCGTGCTCGTCGATCAGGGCGCCGGTTTCGAAACGTTCCAGAGAGAACGGCTTGTTCAGGGCGTGCGGGGCCCCGGTGGCGATGGTGTGGGCGAAGGTCAGGCCCGCTGCCGGCGTTCCCTTGAAGCCGCCGGTTCCCCACCCGCAATTAACGTACATATTCTCAACCGGTGTGGTCCCGATGATGGGCGAGGCATCCATTGTGGTGTCGACGATGCCGCCCCAGGTGCGCAGCACATGGGCCCGGGCGAAGATCGGAAACAGCTCGACGGCGGCGGCCATCTGCTCTTCGATGACGTGGAAGGATCCACGCTGGCCATAGCCGTTGTACGAGTCGACTCCGGCCCCCATCACCAGTTCGCCCTTGTGGGCCTGGGAGACATACACGTGTACCTGATTCGACATCACCACCGTCGGGTGAACGGGTTCGTGCAGCTCGGACACCAACGCCTGCAGCGGGTGGGACTGGATCGGCAGCCGAAACCCGGCCATTTCGGCGAGCAACGAACTGTGTCCGGCCGCGCACAGTCCCACTTTGCCGGTGCTGATGGTGCCACGGCTGGTTTCCACGCCGGTGACCCGCTCGCCGTCTTTGATGAAGCCGGTGACCTCACAGTTCTGGATGATGTCGACCCCCAGCTCGTCGCATTTGCGGGCAAACGCCCACGCCACGTGATCATGCTTGGCGATGCCGGCCCGGGGTTGGTAGGTGGCACCCATGACCGGGTAACGGATGTTGTCGCTGATGTTCAGGATCGGGCAGAGTTCCTTCACCTGCTTCGGGTCGAGCCATTCGGCGTCGACCCCGTTGAGTTGGTTGGCGCCGACCCGACGGATGCTTTCACGAACGTCCCCAAGAGTATGGGCGAGGTTCATGACGCCACGCTGGCTGAAGAGAAAGTCGTATTCGAGCTCTTCCGGCAGGATCTCCCAGAGTTTGAGCGATTGCTCGTAGATCGCCGCGCTCTCATCCCACAGGTAGTTAGAGCGGATGATGGTGGTATTGCGGGCCATATTCCCGCCAGCCAGCCAGCCCTTCTCCAGGATCGCGATGTTCGTCATCCCGTGATTCTTCGCCAGGTAATACGCCGTCGCCAACCCGTGACCGCCGCCACCGATGATCACGGCGTCGTACGACTTCTTGGGATCGGGGTTGTGCCACAGGAACTCCGGGTGCTCCTTCAGCTGTTGGGTACTCACTGAGCGACTCCGCTCAGCACGGCCACGATTGGTTCTTCGGACGATACCGGCGCGGACAGCTGCGGATACAGCGGAAATTTCTCTGTCAGCTTCCGAACCCGCTCGCGCAACAGGATCGCGGAATCCTCACTCAGGTCACCCGAAATGGCGGCCGCGATAATGTCAGCGACCTCGGTGAATTCGGCACGGCCAAATCCGCGGGTGGCCAGTGCCGGTGTGCCGATCCGCAGCCCGGAGGAAATCATGGGCGGCCTCGGGTCGAACGGAACGGCGTTACGGTTCACGGTAATGCCGATGCGGTGCAGCCGATCCTCGCCTTGCTGGCCGTCAAGGGCGGAGTTGCGCAGGTCGACCAACACGAGGTGCACGTCCGTGCCGCCGCCCACCACGGAGATTCCGTATTCCGCGACATCCGAGGCGAGCAGACGTTCGGCGAGGATTTTGGCACCCTCGAGGGTGCGTTCTTGGCGCTCGCGGAAAGCTTGCGTGGCGGCAATTTTGAAGGCGACCGCCTTCGCGGCGATGACGTGTTCCAACGGGCCGCCCTGCTGACCGGGAAACACCGCGCTGTTGATCTTTCGTGCCAGGGACTCACGGCTGAGGATCACCCCGCCCCGAGGGCCACCCAGGGTCTTGTGTGTCGTCGTGGTGACGACGTCGGCGTACGGAACCGGGTTCGAGTGCAGACCAGCAGCTACCAGCCCGGCGAAGTGCGCCATATCCACCATCAGATATGCGCCGGCGAGGTCTGCGATGCGGCGGAACTCCGCAAAATCGAGCTGTCGGGTGTATGCGGACCACCCGGCCACGATCAGTTTGGGTTGGTGTTCCAATGTCAGCGCTTCCAGTTCGACCATATCCACGGTCATGTCTGATTCGCGCACGTGGTACGCAATGGCGTTGTACAACTTGCCGGAGAAATTCAGCCGCATGCCGTGCGTCAGGTGCCCGCCGTGGGACAGGTCCAATCCCAGGATGGTGTCGCCGGGGTTTAGGAGCGCCGCCATGGCGGCGGCGTTCGCTTGCGCGCCCGAGTGTGGCTGCACGTTGGCGGCCTCGGCACCAAAGAGTGCCTTCACTCGGTCGATCGCCAGCTGTTCAATCACGTCAATGTGCTCGCAGCCACCGTAATAGCGCTTGCCCGGGTAACCCTCCGCGTACTTGTTGGTCAGTACCGAGCCCTGTGCTTCCATGACGGCTGCGGGGGCGAAATTTTCAGAGGCGATCATTTCCAGTGTCGATTGCTGACGAGCCAGCTCTCGAGTGATGGCCTCGCCGACCTCGGCATCTACGCTGGACAGAGTACCGGTGAGCACATCGGCCATGGGTTAGCTCCTTGCAAATCGCCGCTAATACGTAACTATTAGCCAATTGATATATTAGATTAAGTGCAACAATATAGTGCGGCCAGTTCGACGTCAAGGACTTCCTCTGGGGCAAGCGACCCGAGGAGAAACCATGACGAACGCTACAGCAGCGGCTGAGCCAGATCTGTCGTTGTCAGAGCATGCCTACCGCAGTCTGCGCGACCAGCTGATCATGCTGGAGATACGCCCGGGCGATGCCATCAACGATTCAGCCCTGGCGGCGAGCCTCGGTATTGGGCGCACCCCCGTGCGCGAGGCGCTCAAGCGACTCGAGAGCGATCACCTCGTCGTCTCGTACCCGCGCCGCGGAACTTTTGCCACCCGCGTCGACTTCACCGAGTTGGCAGACATTTCGGAGATCCGCCAATTACTGGAGCCACTCGCGGCCCGACGTGCGGCGCAGAACGCCACCGCGCCAATGCGCGCAAAATTCCGAGATTTAGCCGCTAGTATTGCGCGTTCAGAACCTGGCAACTCGGACCAGCATGACCTGATGCGCTTTGACATCAAAGTACACCGGCAGATCTATGCCGCAGCCGGCAATGCGCATCTGGAAGACGTGCTGATCCGCTACGACAACCTGGCAACGCGCATCTGGTGTCTGGTGCTCGACAAAATCCCATCCGTGGTCGGGCACATCACCGAGCATGTCAAGCTGCTCCAGGCCATCGCCGACGGTGACGGCGAACTTTCCGCTGGGCTGGCCCTCGAGCACGTGACCAACTTTGAGAAGACCATCCGCACCGCCCTTTAGACGGTTCCTGGTGGGCGGCGCCTGCCTCAGGCGGCGAAAAGAGCTTCGCGTACCGCCTGCTCGAAGCCACTCACGTGGATCCGCGCGAGTTCGGCGGCACCTGCCTCATCTCCGTCGATAACGGCACGGAGCAGGTCCACATGCTCATGGACGTGCCGGGACAGGTCAGGCAGGCGATCCAGGACCATGCACCAGATTCGTGTCGCAAGATTGTCGTAGCGGATCAGGACATCTTCGAGGTGGGGATTGGCGGCCGCCGCATAAATGCCGCGGTGCACGCTGGCGTCCAACCGCAGCGTTTCGACGACGGACGCTGCGCTCGCGTCGAATCCCTCGACGGCGCGCATGACCTCCCGCAACTGTTCCCTGGCAGACACCGTGGCCACGCGGGCAGCCCGGGAAGCGGCAAGGGGTTCCAGCTGCGTGCGGATTTCGGAAATGAACGCAAGGTCAGTAACGTCCACGCGGGTCGCGAAAGTTCCTCTCCGCGGGTAGGACACAACGAGGCGATCGAGCTCCAGCCGTTTCAAGGCTTCGCGCACCGGCGTGCGCCCGACGCCCAAGTCTTTGGCGAGCTCGCCATCACTGAGTAGATCGCCAGGCTTGATGTCCAGAGTCAGCAGCCGATCGCGAACGCGTTCGTAGGCTATATCCGCCAACGACCTCCGTGCGGCACCAGCACCAGCACCAGCACCAGCACCAGCACTCACTGAAGCTTCAACCGCCATTCGTTGACCCCTTTCAAATCGAGCAAGAAGGCTATTGACCTATCTCAGTCGCCAGTATACGCTGATCACCAAATCAGATATATCAGTAGTAATACTGCCAATATATATAGGGGCGGAGACATGACGCTAATTTCGACAGACTCATCTACCAGCACACTGCCTCAATCGGAGGTTCTTGGGCAAGAGCAGACGAAGAAGTTCGTTCTCACATTGTCGTGCGTCGAACGCGCAGGCATCGTCCACGCGGTCACAACGTTCCTGTTCGAGCGTGGCTTCAACATTGAAGAACACCAGCAGTTCGATGACGGCCTCCGAGAGACTCTGCATCTCCGCACCGCATTCTCGGGCCCTTCTACTTACACCCCGGACGGTCTCGAGGAAGAATTCCGATCGATTGCTGCCCGCTTCGACATGAAATTTAGCTTTCATGACGAGACGAAGCAACGCATCCTGGTCATGGTGTCCAAGTTCGGGCACTGCCTGAACGACTTACTCTTTCGCTGGCGGGGCGGAAGCCTCCACGGCGACATTGCCCTTGTGGTTTCCAATCATGAAACCCACCGGGCAATGGTTGAGGCCGCCGGCGTCCCCTTCATCTACCTCCCGGTGACTCCCGCGACCAAATTGGACGCCGAGCGGCGCTTACTGGAACTGGTGGAGGAGCAGAAAATCGACCTCGTCGTGCTTGCCCGGTACATGCAGGTTCTGTCCGATGACCTCTGCCGCTCGCTGGAAGGCCGCGCTATCAACATCCACCATTCCTTTCTCCCGGGATTCAAGGGCGCACGCCCTTACCACCAGGCCTACGACCGTGGCGTAAAGCTGGTGGGCGCCACGGCCCACTACGTCACTGCGGAACTCGATGAGGGGCCAATCATCGAACAGGAAGTCATCAGGGTCGACCACAGCTATGGACCGACCGCTCTTTCAACAGTCGGACGGGACGCCGAAGCACTGGCACTCTCCCGGGCCGTGCGCTGGCACTGCGAACACCGTGTACTTCTGGATCGGAACAGCACCGTCGTGTTCCGGTAAGTAGAAGCCACCCAACCAGCAGGTATTGACACACAAAAATCAGGAGGAGAAACCACATGGCATCGACGCCAAGCATTGTCATTATCGGAGCTGGAATAGTCGGAACGAACCTGGCCGATGAACTCGTCACCCGAGGTTGGAACAACATCACTGTGCTGGACCAAGGGCCGCTGCACATGCCCGGGGGCTCAACGTCCCACGCCCCCGGTCTCGTCTTCCAGACAAACGCCTCGAAATCCATGGCACTCTTCGCCAAATACACGGTGGAGAAGCTACTCTCCTTGACCGAAGACGGCGTCAACTGCTTCAACCAGGTCGGCGGCCTCGAAGTCGCCACCACCGAGACCCGTCTCGCTGACCTGAAGCGAAAGCTCGGATACGCAGCATCGCATGGAATTACCGGAAAAATTCTTTCACGTGAAGAGTGCATGGAGCTCTACCCGCTCCTGAACGAGGAAGATATCCTCGGTGGACTACATGTTCCCAGCGACGGCCTGGCCAACGCCGCCCGCGCCGTTCAGTTGCTGATCAAGCGCACGGAAGCCGCGGGCGTCCAGTACCTGGGCAACACCACTGTCACGGGTATTGAACAGTCCGGCCGGCGCGTCACAGGTGTCCAGACGTCCGACGGTGTTATCCCCGCGGACATCGTGGTTTCCTGCGCAGGCTTTTGGGGGGCCAAGATCGGCGAAATGATCGGCATGTCCGTTCCTCTTCTACCCTTGGCCCACCAGTACGTCACGACCACTCCGGTACCAGCGTTGAAGGGCAAGAACAGCCTGCCCAACGGGGCCTCCTTACCCATCCTGCGACACCAGGACCAGGACCTGTACTACCGCGAGCACGGCGAGCGCTACGGCATCGGTTCCTACGCCCACCGCCCAATGCCCGTGGACCTCGACGAACTCGGCACCTTTGAGCCCGCCACGATCAGCGAACACAACATGCCCTCCCGGCTGGACTTCACCGTGGATGACTTCCTTCCGGCCTGGGAGGCCACCAAGCGGATCCTGCCCGCGCTTTCGGAAAGCAATATAGAGGATGGCTTCAATGGCATTTTCTCCTTCACCCCCGACGGCGGATCCCTGGTGGGCGAGTCCAAGGAGTTGGACGGCTTCTTCGTTGCCGAAGCCGTGTGGGTGACCCACTCTGCCGGTATCGCCCGCGCCGTTGCCCAACTGCTGACCACCGGAAGGTCGGAGATCGATCTGGGTGATTGTGATATTCACCGCTTTGAAGAGGTCCAGTTAACCCCGGAATACGTCAGCGAAACATCACAGCAGAATTTCGTCGAAATCTACGACGTCCTCCACCCACTCCAGTCCAAGCTGTCCCCCCGCAACCTCCGCGTGAGTCCGTTCCACGCGCGCCACAAGCAGTTGGGCGGGTTCTTCCTGGAGAGCGGCGGATGGGAACGCCCCTACTGGTTCGAAGCAAACGCGGAGCTGTTGAAGGAGATGCCGGACAGCTGGCTGCCGCCAGCTCGCGACGCGTGGTCGGGGATGTTCAGCTCGCCCATTGCTGCCGCGGAAGCGTGGAAGACCCGCACGGCAGTTGCCATGTACGACATGACTCCGCTCAAGCGCCTCGAGGTCTCCGGCCCGGGCGCTCTGAAGCTGCTGCAGGAACTCACCACTGCGGACCTGGCCAAGAAGCCCGGTGCAGTCACGTACACCCTCCTGCTGGACGACGCCGGCGGCATCCGAAGCGACATCACCGTGGCCCGGTTGAGCGAAGACACCTTCCAGCTCGGAGCCAACGGAAACATCGACACTGCCTACTTTGAGAGGGCAGCCCGCCATCAGACTGAAAGCGGGAGCGCCAGCGACTGGGTACAGGTGCGCGACACGACGGGCGGCACGTGCTGCATTGGCCTCTGGGGGCCCCTCGCTCGGGACCTGATCAGCACCGTCAGCAGCGACGATTTCAGCAATGACGGTCTCAAATACTTCCGCGCCAAGAAAGTAGTCATCGGCGGCGTCAACGTAACGGCCATGCGCTTGTCCTACGTCGGCGAACTGGGCTGGGAACTCTACACAAGTGCCGACAACGGTCAGCGCCTCTGGGATGCGCTCTGGAAGGCCGGCCAGCCTCACGGTGTCATAGCGGCAGGCCGTGCAGCTTTTGGTGCGCTGCGTCTTGAAAAGGGTTACCGATCCTGGGGCACGGACATGACGACCGAGCACGACCCCCTGGAAGCCGGACTGGGATTCGCCGTGAAGATGGCCAAGGCATCCTTCGTCGGAAAAAAAGCGCTGGAAGGCCGTAGCGAGGAAAACTCCGAACGGAACCTGTGCTGCCTGACGGTCGACGACGGCCGGAGTATCGTCCTGGGCAAGGAACCGGTGTTTTACAAGGACCAGGCGGTCGGCTACGTCACCAGCGCCGCCTACGGCTACACCGTCGCAAAACCGATCGCCTACGCGTACCTTCCGACGGCTGTCACTGTCGGGGACTCTGTTGAGATCGAGTACTTCGGCCGGCGCATTCAGGCCACGGTCACCGCAGATCCGCTCTACGACCCCACGATGTCCAGGTTGCGCGGCTAACGCCCCGCCGGGGCCGTTATGAAAATGGAGTGCCAGCACCTCTGAGGGTCGATGCGCGGTGTGCGCAAACCCGGGCCACGACTTCCCGTTTAGCCGTAAGCCGGGAGCAAGCTCTGCTGGCGGTCCGGACTGAAGCACTCAGCCGTGATGCACGACCGCGAAGAAATCTCTGGACACACATCCAGGCCTGCAATACGATGCCTCAGATATATCTTTACTGGTGATTTAGGAATATCAGCCGTCAAAGGCCGAATTATGATTTTCGATTTGGAGGAGGCTCTCAACCTTCTGCCCGATCTGACCCCAAGGGCCATGTGTAACCACAGGCCTATGCCGCATCGAACAAAGGACACGCTTATGCCTTTTAATAGTGACCTAAAATCCCATACACCCGGGGAGTTACCTGCCAACAATGATGTGGCAGAGACTCCGCGTAATGACGAGTCCCGAAGGGGGGAGAAGAGTAATGCAATCATTGGTGTCTCCGGCGAAGTAGACACAATCCCCGCACGCGCCGTGCCGGACGCCGAGTACGGGCAAATCCTCGAAGAATTGCGTCATGCCCAGACCGAGCAGGCAGTTGCGGATCGCCGCAACCATAAGCTCAGTCTCGACAAAATCATCTTCGGGATCACCGGCGCCATCGCCATTGCCTTTGTTGTCTGGGGCTTTGTGGGACGCGATAGTTTGTCCAGCACTTCCACGGGTGCCCTCAATTGGGTCATGGAGTACACCGGCTGGCTCTTCATGCTCGTGGCATCGCTCTTCGTGATCTTTGTCCTGTGGCTGGCCCTGGGTAAGTTCGGCAACATCCCGCTGGGTAAGGACGGCGAAAGGCCCGAATTCCGCACTGTCTCCTGGATCGCAATGATGTTCGCCGCCGGCATGGGCATCGGGCTGATGTTCTACGGCGTGGCCGAACCCCTTTATCACTATATCTCTCCCCCGCCCGGCACCGTGGACGGACGAACCCCCGAAGCCATCCAGACTGCCATGGCCACCTCGATCTTCCACTGGACGCTGCACCCCTGGGCCATGTATGCCATTGTCGGCATCCCAATTGCCTACGGGACGTACCGCCTGGGTCGCAGGCAATTGATCTCCGTCGCATTCACGTCACTCTTCGGAGTCAGGACGGTCGAAGGGCCAGTCGGGAAGTTCATCAACATCCTGGCCATTTTCGCCACCTTGTTTGGAACCGCTGCATCGTTGGGCCTTGGTGCCCTGCAGATTGGCAGCGGCATGACGTCCAACGGTTGGTTCGGCGAGATCGGCACCCCCGTGCTCGTGGCGATTGTCGCTGTCCTGACCTTGTGCTTCGTCGCTTCAGCCGTCTCTGGAATCAGCCGCGGTATCAAGTGGCTTTCCAACATCAACATGGTCCTGGCCGTCGTCCTGGCATTGATCGTCTTCGTCGCGGGCCCCACTCTTTTCATCCTTAACTTGATCCCCTCTGCAGTTGGCGAGTACGCCCGCGACCTGGCCGAAATGTCGTCCCGGACTGAAGCGGTCGGCGATGAGTCGCTGCGCAGCTGGATGAGCAGCTGGACAATCTTCTACTGGGCCTGGTGGATCTCATGGACCCCGTTCGTCGGTCTCTTCATCGCCCGCATTAGCCGCGGTCGCACCATCCGCCAGCTCGTCACCGGAGTGCTTCTGGTGCCCAGCGTCGTCAGCGTGATCTGGTTTGCCGTCTTCGGAGGCGCAGCCTTCCAAATTCAGCAGGAAGCCGACAGAACCAACACCCCGGGCCTGGTCACCGTGGTCGACGGGACACCGACCGTCAACTTCGACGGAGCACTCTTCGACCTGATCAAGAACCTGAGCATGCCTGACTGGGCCACTACTGCCGTTATCGTGCTGGCCATGGTTTTGGTCGCTATCTTCTTTATCACTGGTGCCGACGCTGCCTCAATCGTGATGGGATCGCTCAGCTCCAATGGCGCCGAGCACCCCCGCCGCGGAGTGATCATCTTCTGGGGCTGCCTCACCGGTGCCGTGGCGGCGGTCATGTTGCTGGCCGGCGGCGATGCACCATCGGAAGCCTTGGCTGGCCTGCAACGAATAACCATCGTGGCAGCGCTACCGTTCGTCATCGTCATGGTGTTGCTCTGCTTCGCTCTCACCAAGGACCTGCGTCGCGATCCTCTCTTCCTGCGGCGTCGCCTGGCCACATCCGTCGTAGAGCGAGCAATGCGCACCGGCGTGGAACAACACGGCGGCGTGCAGTTCGACCTCGTGACAAAGCACGACTGCGCCGAGAAATGCTCCGACTCGGACTGCCCGGGGGGCACTCGCACGGGGAGCATCCCAACCTTCGAGCCCCAGCAGCCGGGCCCGGACGGTAAATAGCGGCGCACCTTAGGTAGCAGCCCACCTCGGCGGCACGCGGCTTCTTCAGGCCCGTGCCGCCGAGCCTCACCCACCCCCAACGAATAGCAAAGGTATGTACATGTCCCAGCTCCGCGACCAACAACAGACGCTACGGATTAGCAGCGAAGGGAAAGATTTCGTGGATATCCAGTTGGAGTGCTCAAATCCAGTCACTGTTCAGCTGCAACTGGATGGCGGCTGCAATTGCCAACACGACCAAGGGAACCGCCCGGGCTCGTATGTTGACAGTGACCTCGGTCCTCGCTGACGGCAGCGGCGTCCCGCGCCCTGATTAATAGTCCTTGGCGCCCGGCCGCATTTTCGGAACTGTTTCGACAGCGACGCGCAATGGACCACATTCGCGAATACCGCATCCATACACGGCTCAGCAAACGGCTCAGCAAACGGCAGATCCTGTCCGTTCGTCTTTACCATTGCTGGCCCTCCAAAATGACTCCCAGATCACGCCCAAGGAGATTCACCTTATGACGAACGAGAGCTTCGATTACGTGATAGTCGGCGGCGGAAGCGCCGGATCGGTCCTCGCAGACAGGCTGAGCGCCGACGGACAGCACACGGTGCTGGTCCTTGAAGCGGGCCGCAGCGACTACCCGTGGGACCTTTTCATCCAGATGCCGGCGGCCCTCACCTTCCCCAGCGGCAACAGGTTCTACGACTGGCAATACGAATCCGACCCCGAACCCCGCATGCACGGTCGGAAGATCGCCCACGCCCGCGGCAAAGTGCTCGGCGGCTCCAGCTCCATCAACGGGATGATCTTCCAGCGCGGTAACCCCCTGGACTACGAACGCTGGGGAGCGGACGCCGGCATGGAGACCTGGGACTTCGCGCACTGTCTGCCCTACTTCAAACGCATGGAAACCACGCTGGCCGCAGCTCTGGACGATGACTTGCGCGGCCATGACGGACCTCTGGTCCTGGAGCGCGGGCCCGCCCGCAATCCCCTGTTCCAGGCCTTCTTCCGCGCCGCCGAGGAAGCGGGTCACAAACGCACCGATGACGTCAACGGGTACAGGCAGGAAGGCTTCGGCCCGTTCGACCGTAACATCCACAAGGGCCAGCGGCTGTCGGCTTCCCGGGCTTACCTTCGCCCCAACAAGGGCCGTCGGAACCTGACAGTCCGCACCCGGGCGCTGGTGGCCAGAGTCAACTTCGACGGCACAACGGCCACGGGGGTCAGCTACCGCCGGAACGGGAGGCTGCACACCGTCAGCGCCAAGGAGGTGGTGCTGTGCGGCGGGGCCATCAACACGCCCCAGTTGCTGCAACTGTCCGGCATTGGTGATTCGGCCCACCTCTCGTCGCTGGGCATCACGACTGTCGTGGCTCTGCCCGGTGTCGGCGAAAACCTGCAAGACCACCTGGAGGTCTATGTCCAGCACTCCTGCACGCAGCCCGTGTCCATGCAGCCTAGCCTCAGCCTCTGGCGCTACCCATTGATCGGACTCCAGTGGCTGCTGAGTCGCAAGGGCCCGGCTGCCACCAACCATTTCGAAGGAGGCGGATTCGTTCGCTCCAACGATGACGTCGCCTACCCCAACTTGATGTTTCACTTCCTGCCGGTGGCTGTGCGCTACGACGGCCAGAAGGCCGATGCCAAACACGGGTATCAGGTCCACGTCGGCCCCATGTACTCCGACACCAGGGGCAGTCTGAAGATCATCTCCACGAACCCGGCCACGCACCCGTCCCTGCAATTCAACTATCTGTCCACGGACCAGGACCGGCGCGAATGGGTCGAAGCCATCCGGGTTACCCGCGACATTCTCGGCCGGCCGGCCCTGGCTCCCTACAGCGGCGGCGAACTCTCACCCGGCCCGTCCGTGCAGACGGACGAGGAAATCCTGGACTGGGTGGCTCGGGACGCCGAAACGGCGCTCCATCCCTCCTGTACCGCCAAGATGGGCCCTGCCTCTGACCCCCTGGCGGTGGTGGATCCGCTCACCATGAAGGTCCACGGGACCTCGGGGCTCCGCGTGGCTGACGCCTCCGCGATGCCCTATGTGACCAACGGCAACATCTACGCACCGGTCATGATGCTCGCCGAAAAGGGTGCGGACCTCATCCTGGACCGTACGCCACTGGCACCCCAGCACGCCGACTTCTACCGGCACGCACCTGCAGCTACTACCGAGGCCGCGCCCAGTGTGGGTCTCGCATGAACCGCGTTCAGGGTGTTCAGCTGACCGGCCTTGGAACCGTCACGGTCCCCGATGACGCACCGGTGCCGGGGCTGTTTGCGAACGGCCGGTGGACTGAAACGGCCGCCGGGTACACCCGGGTCATCCGCTGCCCGGCGGACGGTGAACAGGTCGCCGAGGTTGCCGAATGCACGGCCGCCGACGCCGGGGAAGCCGTCGCCAGCGCCCGTCGCGCGTTCGACAGCGGAGCGTGGCCGGGAACCAGCGAGAAGGCGCGTGGCCAGGTCCTGCTCCGCACCGCCGAATTGCTGGAGCGCGACAAGGCCCTGTATGCCCGGGCCGAGGCCCTCGACACGGGCAAGCGCTACGTCGAAGCGGAATACGACATCGACGATATCGCCGCCTGCTTCAGGTACTACGGCGGCATCGCCGGGACGGACGCAGGCCGTGTGATCGACACCGGAAATCCCGGCAGCATCAGCCGCGTTGTCCACGCACCGGTCGGGGTTTGCGGACTCATCACGCCGTGGAACTACCCCCTCCTGCAGGCCTCCTGGAAGGTGGCCCCGGCCCTGCTGGCCGGTAATACCTTCGTCCTGAAACCCAGCGAATTGACTCCCTCCACGGCCATCCTGCTGATGGAAACGCTCCTGGAAGCCGGGTTGCCGCCCGGCGTCGCAAACCTCGTCACCGGCACGGGCCCCGAGGTCGGCGCCGTCCTGAGCGAAAGCCCGGACGTTGACCTGGTCTCCTTCACCGGCGGCCTGGCCACCGGGATCAGCATCATGAAGGCCGCGGCCGACACCGTGAAGCGGGTCGCCCTGGAACTGGGCGGGAAGAATCCGAACATTGTCTTCGCTGACGCCGACCGCGAGTCTGCTTTGGATAATGCCCTCACTGCGGTGTTCCTGCATTCCGGGCAGGTGTGCTCGGCCGGCACGAGGCTCATTATTGAGGAATCGATCCACGACGAGTTCATGGCCGAACTGGTGCGGCGCGCCCAGTCCATCCGGCTTGGCGGTCCCTTCGACGAGCGCGCGGAAACCGGCCCGCTGATTTCGGCCGCGCACCGTGACAGGGTCCACGCCTATGTCCAGGCCGGCATCGCGGAAGGAGCCACGCTGCTGTGCGGCGGATATATCCCCGACACCGGCGCGCTGGCAATCGGCAGCTACTACCCTCCCACCATCCTGGATGACTGCCACACGTCCATGAACGCCGTCCAGGAAGAGTCGTTTGGACCGGTCCTGACCGTGGAGACCTTCAGCACTGAGCAGGAAGCCATCATGCTGGCGAACGACACCGCCTACGGGCTGGCTGGCGCCGTCTGGACGAATGACGGTTCCCGCGCCCAGCGCGTTGCCGGATCCCTCCGGCACGGAACGGTGTGGGTCAACGACTACCACCCCTACCTTCCCCAAGCTGAGTGGGGCGGGTTCGGCAAGTCGGGAAACGGCCGCGAACTTGGGCTTCAGGGTCTCGCGGAGTACCGAGAAACCAAACACATCTGGCAAAACATCAACCCCCAGCCCAGCCACTGGTTCGAGTCTCCACCGGCAGGAGTACAGCAATGAATAGTCCCGACATCTCCGTGCGCAACCTTTGGAAGGTCTTCGGACCGGGGGGCGACCAGATTCCCGGAAACCCCGAACTCTCGGGCCTCAACTCAGCGGAACTGCTGGAACGTACCGGCTGCAACGCTGCCGTCCGTGACCTGAGTTTCGACGTCGCCAAAGGCGAGGTCTTCGTGGTCATGGGACTTTCCGGATCCGGCAAGTCCACCCTGATCCGGTGCCTGACCCGGCTGATCGAACCCACCTCCGGGCAGGTCCTGGTGGACGGCAAGGATGTTCTCCAGGCAGGCATGGCCGAGCTCCGCGAACTGCGCCGGCGGAAGATGTCCATGGTGTTCCAGCATTTCGGCCTCCTCCCGCACCGCACCGTGCTCGACAACGTCTCTTACGGGCTGCAGGTCCGCGGGGCGGCCAAAAAAGAACGCTTCACCCGGGCCCGGGAGATCATCGAACTCGTGGGCCTCAAGGGCTACGAACAGCACTACCCGGACCAGCTGTCCGGCGGGATGCAGCAGCGCGTGGGCCTGGGCCGGGCCCTTGCCGGGGATCCGGACACCATCCTCTTCGACGAGCCCTTCTCCGCCCTGGATCCGCTCATTCGCCGTGATATGCAGGCCGAAGTCATCCGGCTGCACAAGGAAATGGGCAAGACCATGGTTTTCGTGACCCACGACCTCTCCGAGGCGCTCAAGCTCGGCGACCGCATCCTGATCATGCGAAACGGAGAGACGGTCCAGTGCGGCACGGGAGATGAGCTGGTGGGGTCCCCGGCGGACAAATACATTGAGGACTTCGTGTCCGAAGTCCTCCGCGCGGATGTCCTGACCCTGAAGTGGATCACCCGGCCCGTTGAGGCCGCAACACCGGCTGACGCGCCCGTTCTCAGTTCACGGATGATCATCCGCGATGCCATCGCGGCGGTCATGCAGTCCCCCTGCCCCGTCCTGGTGGAGGATTCCGGCCGGATCACCGGGCAGATCGACCGTGACAGCATCCTGTCGGTACTACAGCGCACGGAAGCAGCGGCCTAGTGTCCGTCCTCGTCCGGGATCGGGCCACGGCGCAGCCTGCACCGTTCCCCTCCCCCTCCCGTACCCTCGAACCGCGCCGCAGGCCCAGCAGACGCACCATCCTGTTGGCCAGCGCAGTCGTCGTCTGGATCCTGGGATTCGTTTTCCTGCATGGAACCTCCACCCTGACGCTGCCGGCCTCTGAGCTGACGGACCTGCACCGCTCCCTCAACCAGTTCAACGTTTGGGTAGCGGCAAACCGCGCGGACAACCCCGTCTTCCTGTACGTCTTAACGCCCTTGCGTGCCGGCGTCGACGCCGTGGCCAACCTGTTCATCACCACCTTTGCGGCGAGTTCCACGGGCCTTCGTCTGCCGGAAATCGGCTGGCTCGGAACGGTGGGCTTGCTGGGGTGGATCGCGTTGGCGATCGGAAATGCCCGGGTCGCACTGTTGACGGTGACCATCCTTATATTCTTTGGCTTCCAGGGCCTGTTCCTCGAGGCCACCTACACGTTCGCCTTGGTCGTCACCGCTGTGCTGCTGACCCTTCTGGTTGGAATCCCACTCGGTGTCCTGGCCGGCGTGTACGGCCGCGTCGCCAAGTTGATCACGCCGGTACTGGACTTCATGCAGACGCTGCCAACGTTCGTGTACCTGGCCCCCCTGGCTTTGATCTTCCTCATCGGCCCGGCATCGGCCGTTATCGCCACAGTGATCTACGCGGCTCCGCCCGTGATCCGCCTGACGGCGCACGGCATCCGCGGCATCCCCGAGAACACCCGCGAAGCATCCGATTCACTGGGCACAACTGGTGTGCAGCGGCTCCTTACCCTGCAGCTTCCCATGGCCCGCCGCACCATCGTCATGGGGATCAACCAGAGCACCATGGCTGCCCTGTCCATGGTCACCATCGCCGCCCTGATCGCAGCCCCCGGGCTCGGCCAGGTGGTGGTCCGGGCGCTGCAGTCGCTGGACGTCGGCACCGCCGTCAACGCTGGACTGTCCATAGTCCTGCTGGCGATCATGCTGGACCGGGTGACCACCGCCGCAAGCCGCCGCGCGGAACCAGGAGCAGCCCGCAACCGCAGGGTCTCCCGCAGGACCAGATACATCCTCCTGGGCATGACCCTGGTGCTGGCCCTGGTCATGGTGCAGTTCTCCCGGACCATGCTGTGGGCCGCCGCATTCCCGGCCAACCTTGACATCGGCCGGGTGATCGTCCAAGCCGTGAGCTCGGCCAGCGAATGGACGCAGGCCAACCTATCCCTCTTCACCGTCTCCTTCCGGGAAGCCGTCACCACCGGGATCCTCAACCCGTTCCAGTCGCTGCTCACCGAGACACCCTTCTACATCCTGGTGGCCGCTATTGCCCTAGCCGCCTACGCCCTGGGCGGCTGGAAGCTCTCGGCCCTGACCACTGCCTGCCTGGGCGTTATTATCTACCTCGGCCTCTGGAGCGACTCCATGGTCACCCTGGCCGCAACGCTGGTAGCAACCACGGTGGTCATGGTCCTGGGTATAGTCTTCGGCGTCGCCATGGGACGGTCCGCTCGGGTGGACCAGATTATGCGGCCCATGCTGGACGCGGGCCAGACCATGCCCGCCTTTGTCTACCTGGTCCCGTTCCTGGGCCTCTTCGGCGCCACCCGTTTTACAGCGATCATCGCCGGAATCATCTACGCCGCCCCCGTGGCCATCAAGATCACGGCCGACGGCATCGCGGCGATCTCCCCCACCGTTGTCGAAGCCGCCGTATCCAGCGGCTCCACCCCCTGGCAGGTCATCACCAAGGTCCAACTTCCGATGGCCAGGCAGACCCTGGCCCTCGCCGCGAACCAGGGCCTGATCTATGTCCTGGCCATGGTGGTGGTGGGTGCGCTCGTGGGCGCAGGCGGCCTCGGGTACGACGTCGTTGCTGGCTTCGTGCAAAGCTCGCTCTTCGGCAAGGGCCTCGCTGCAGGCCTTGCCATCGTCTTCCTCGGCATCCTGCTGGACAGGATGACCCAGGCCGCCGCAGCCACACCGGCGCGAAAAATCCCTTCGCCCAAAACGTCGACAACCTGACCGCATGATCGCCCTGCGCCCGGCGCGGTGGACCCCCGCATTCCCCCCAATAAGGAGATCAGATAATGAACAAAGCTAGATTGCTGTTGAATCGAACTGTCCCGGCAGTGGCTGGAGCTGCTGCCGCGATCATGCTGTTCGCAGGCTGCGGCGGTGCCTCCGTCAATCAGTCGGCTGCCGATGGCGCGACGGCGTGCGGAACGGTCAACGTCGCAATGAACGCCTGGGTGGGGTACACGGCCAATGCCGCCGTGTACAGCTATGTGGCGAAGAACGAGTTGGGCTGCACCGTGGTGCAGAAGGACCTGAATGAGCAGATTTCGTGGCAGGGCTTTGCCTCCGGCGAGGTGGACATCGTGATCGAGAACTGGGGCCACGATGATCTCGCCAAGCAGTACATCACCGATCAGAAAGTGGCCGTCGACGCTGGCGCCACCGGAAACGTGGGCTACATCGGCTGGTACGTGGCGCCCTGGATGGCCGAGAAGTATCCGGACATCACGGAATGGGAGAACCTGAACAAGTATGCCTCGATGCTCGCCACGTCCGAATCCGGAGGCAAAGGGCAGCTACTCGACGGCGATCCCGCCTTCGTCACCAATGACGAGGCGCTGGTGAAGAACCTCAATCTGGACTACAAGGTGGTGTTCTCCGGTTCGGAGGCCGCCCTGATCCAGTCATTCCGTACAGCGGAGCAGAATAAGACGCCGATTCTGGGCTATTTCTACGAGCCGCAGTGGTTCCTGGCCCAGGTGCCGCTTAAAAAGGTCAACTTGCCGGCGTGGACCGAGGGCTGCGACGCGAACGCGGAAGAAGTAGCCTGTGACTACCCGGAATACAAGCTCAACAAGATTATTTCGAAGAAGTTTGCGGACAGTGGATCGCCCGCAGCCAAGCTTGCGAAATCATTCAACTGGACCAATGAGGACCAGAATGCGGTTGCTACGGATATCCAGGGCGGCATGATGCCCGAGGAGGCGGCAAAGAAATGGGTGGATGCTAACGAGGATGCTGTGAACGCCTGGCTCAACTAGTCCAGAACGTTCAGATTATGCGGCGGCGAGTCCTCCCTGGGCTGTCTCACTGATCTCAGCCGGGTCGGTAGACTCACCCACCCACCGGAAATCCGTGGGTGGGTGAGTGACTTGTTTTCAGCTCCTTGTTCGGGCAGCGCGAACGTGTCGCCACCATGCGGATCTGCTGGCCCTGTCTGCGACGAATCGTGGGCATCCGCTCTCAGAGATCGTCTTCGGGTCGGGCGGTGAGGATCCGATTGGCGCTGACCTGCAAAATGCCGAGCGACTCCTGGATCAGGGGCGATGTGATGCTGCCCTTGCGCACCGCAGCGACAATGCGGCGCGAGGGTTTGCCCTTGCCGGCAATGCGCAGTCGAACCACGTTTTCGGCACCGTGCAGCGGCGCCAGCCGCGGCAGCAGTCCCAAGCCCAGCCCCGCACCAACGAAGGCGATCTGGGTTTCCCATTCCACGGCCTCATGGGCAATTCGCGGTGTCACCCCGACTGCCGTGAACGCCGCCGTAAATAGGGCATGGTAGGTGGAACCGGCGGCCTCGGTGATCCAGGGTTCCGTGGCCAGCTCCTCGAGCGTCACCGTTTGCCGTGATGCCAACGGATGGTCGGCGGGAATGATCACGTCCAGGGGATCGTCGAGCAGAACAGTCTGTTCGAAGCGCGCATCATCCTCAACCGGGGTGTCGGACTGCATGGCGACGATGACCGCGAGGTCGATTCGCTCGGCAACCAACAAGTCGAAGCAGCGAGCCGGGTTGGCCTCGAGTACCTGCACCTCCAGCAGGGGGCGTGTCGAGCGCAGCGTGGCGGCCAGCGGCGCGAGCAGCTGGGCAGCCGCCGTGGAGAATCCACCGAGCCCCAAACGGGACGGCACCTGGTCGCCGGCCTCCATGGCCGCGGCGCGCAGGCTCTCCCATTCCGCAATGAGCGCGTCCGAGCCCGCCACGAGATAGCGGCCCGTGGCGGTTAGCCGTACCCCTCGACCGTCCTTCGTCAGCAGCTGCATTCCGAGCACACGCTGGAGCTCACGCAATTGCGCGGAGACCGCGGAGGGAGAATAACCCGTGAGCGCCGCCGTAGCCCCAACGGTGCCGCACCGGCCAAGTACCCGAAGTGTTATAAGCCGTGGATCGATCATGCACTTATTCTGCACTGTTATTTGCTAAATCTTGCGCTTTTGTTGCAGATCTATGCTCCCTAATCTCAGGATTAGCCGTTTTCGACAACGCCGGTTGCCCCCCACTCCGGGTCTCACTCATCGCACACTCATCCAACCCTCTCGGGAGGAAACCCATGGCTGCTCCAGTACACATGCCCCTCAATTCACGTGGAAGACTCGCTTCATACTTGCCAGCCGAGCAGATGGCGGAAATTACCGAGTTGTTTGATTTTCGGCGGGTGGGATATTCCCTCAATTCCCCCTTCTACACCGATCCGACGATTTTCAACATTGACATGAAGGCCATTTTTGGCCAGCATTGGATCTTTGCCGCCAGCATCGCCGAGCTCCCGGAACCAGGAGACTACGTCACTGTCGATTACGGCCCGTATTCCCTGATCGTGCTGCGCGACGACGACGGCGGCGTGAACGTGCTGCACAACGTGTGCCGCCACCGGGGCGCCCGCGTCCTGACCGAAGCTTCGGGGACCACGGGCAACCTGGTCTGCGGCTATCACTCGTGGACCTACTCCCCCCGCGGCGATTTGGTCCATGCCTCGGCACCGGGGGAAACGCAGTTCGACAAGGGCTGTTTCGGTCTCAAGCGCGCCCACAGCCGCGTGTTCGCAGGACTCATCTTCGTCTGCATTGCGGATGAACTGCCAACGGACTTCGACGAAACCGGAAAGATCTTCGAACCCTACCTCGCGCCCCACGACCTATCGAAGACGAAAATCGCTTACCAGCAGAACATCGTCGAGGAGGGCAACTGGAAGCTCGTCATGGAGAACAACCGTGAGTGCTACCACTGCGACGGCCACCCGGAACTCGCCTGCTCCCTCTTTCCCACCTGGGGCCTGACGGAGGGCCTGATCCCACTCCATCTTGAGGAGGTGTGGGGCCGAAACAAGGAAGCACAGTCCTCGCTCGAGGACCGTTGCCGCCGTTATGGCCTTCCCTATGAGGCCGTCGAGGAACTCGACACCCGCGTAGGGGGAATCCGCATCTCACGAGACGCTCTCGACGGCGACGGCGAATCGTTCTCGCCCGACGGGCGCAGACTCTCCAAGAAGCTGCTCGGCGACTTGCGCGACTTCCGCCTTGGCCGCTGCTCGATGCACCTGCAGCCCAACAGCTGGTTCCATTTCGTCGCGGACCACATCATCACGTTCGCCGTCTTCCCCGTCAATGAGCACCAGACGCTGGTACGCACCACCTGGCTGGTGGCTGACGACGCCGTGGAAGGCGTCGATTACGACCTGGAGAAGCTCACCCACACCTGGAAGCAGACCAATCTGCAGGACAAGGCGTTCGTGGAGTTGTGCCAGAAGGGCGCCAGCAGCCCCGCCTACGAGCCCGGCCCGTACATGAAGAGTGAATACCAAGTCGAGGCATTCATCAACTGGTATGTACAGCGCGTGCAGGAGCACTTGGCATGATTGAACTCGGCACCGTCACGGCCATCCAGGAGCCACAGCGCATTCGCGGCTTGGAGATGCCGTGGAACAGGGTGCTGGGCAGCACCGATGGACCCGCCGGTGCGGCCCGCGCATTGGGACCCTGGAATCCGCAGGAGCTTATGGCCGAATGTGTCGAGACCATTCCGGAGGCGGGCGGCATGATGACCTTCGTGTTCCGCCGCTCCGACGGGGCGCCCCTGGCGTTCCGTCCGGGCCAGTACGTGAATGTCGCCTTTCCCGTGAACGGCGAGGACCAGGACGCCGTGGACCGCAGCTACTCGCTGTCCAGTTCGCCCACCAAGCCGTGGACCTTTGAGATAACAGTCAAATGCGACCCCACGGGGCAGGTCTCGCCGTGGGTGCACGCGAACGTCAAACCCGGCACCGTCCTGGAGATGCTCGGGCCGGTCGGGGCCTTCCACCTGCCCGACGTCGACCGGCGGGCACGGTACCTCTTACTGGCGGCCGGCTCCGGCATCACCCCCATCATGTCGATGGTGCGGACCATCCACTCCCTGCCCGGACAGGCCGATGTCGTGCTGCTCTTCCACGGAGCGGAGGCTGGAGGGTTTGCCTTCCACCAGGAATTGAACTACATCGCCTCCGTGGACTCACGCGTCAAGGTCTTCTACTCCCTGGGCAACCGCAGCGAACCCGAGGGGTGGCAAGGGCTCACCGGAAGGCTAACGGCGGCCATGCTCGACCAGGTAGCCCCGGATGCCAACGGGCGCCAGGTTTATGCCTGCGGCCCCGAGGGTTACCTGAACGCAGCCACCAAGCTCCTTGAGAAAGTCGGCGTCGACGACACCTCCATCCACGTGGAATTCTTCTCGGGAGACCGCCAGACCATTCTTGAATACCAGGCGGAGGTCGCGCTTGCAGTGGACATTGCAGAGGAAATCGCCGAGGAAATCGCCGATTCCGCCGAGGACTACTACGAAAGCCAGCCCGCAGCATTCGGGCTCTACGAGCCCGGCTACGATGCCGAGGGAACCCTGGAGGCCACGGGGCTGCCGCTGGAAACCGTCGACTCGGACTCGTCCTGTCCCGAAGCCCCCGACGCCAGTCCGGATGTGGGGCCGGAGGCCGGGTCCACCGATGTCTCGAACTTCGACACGGTCGGCACGGGAAGTCTCACCCTTTCCTTCCTGCGCACCGGCATCAACGTGCGCATCGACCCCACCGAACATATCCTCGGGGTGGCCCAGCGTGCGGGCGTCAGGATTGGCGCGAACTGCAGGGAAGGCATGTGCGGCTCCTGCAAGGTCGTCAAGCTTTCCGGGGAAGTCGACATGAACCACCAGGGCGGGATCCGGGCTCGGGAAATCGATGCAGGCAAGTTCCTGCCGTGCTGCTCGACCGCGCTCACTGATTTAGTGATCGATGCCTAGCCGCCTCCAGCTTCTCCCCCCGGGAGCGTCTCAATAGACCCAATTTGCTTCACGAAAGTGACAACAACGTCCTCACAGGCAGTCTGATGCGACCAGCATCACCGTGAGGGTTCGATCGCCAACCCATAGGAGCCATTTAATGTCAGGTAACAAAGCCGTTGCATACAAGGCGCCGGGGATCGTGGAAATCATCGATACCCCGTATCCCACCTTCGAACTGCAAGCCGGCCCAGGCGTCAATCCCCTCAATGTCGGCCGGAAGATCCCGCACGGGGTCATCCTGCGCACCGTAAGCACCAACATCTGCGGCTCGGACCAGCACATGGTTCGTGGCCGCACGACCGCCCCGGCCGGTCTCGTCCTGGGGCACGAGATCACCGGGGAAGTCATCGAGACCGGGCCCGACGTCGAGTTCATCAAGGTCGGGGACATCGTCTCGGTCCCCTTCAACATCTCCTGCGGACGTTGCCGGAATTGCAAGGAAGGCAAGACCGGAATCTGCCTGAACGTGAACCCAGACCGTCCCGGTTCCGCCTACGGCTATGTCGACATGGGCGGATGGGTCGGCGGGCAGGCGGAGTTCGTCCTGGTCCCCTACGCGGACTGGAACCTGCTGCGGTTCCCCGATCGGGACCAGGCCCTGGAAAAGATCATGGACCTGACCATGCTCTCGGACATCCTCCCGACCGGTTTCCACGGGGCCGTTACTGCAGGTGTTGGCGTCGGGTCCACCGTCTATGTTGCCGGGGCCGGTCCCGTGGGGCTGGCCGCGGCAGCCAGCGCCCAACTGCTGGGGGCTGCGGTGGTCATCGTGGGGGATCTGAATGAGGATCGCCTGACCCAGGCCCGATCCTTTGGCTGCGAAACCGTTAATGTGGCCAACGGGGACCCGGCTGACCAGATCGAGCAGCTTCTCGGGGTCCGGGAGGTCGATGCCGGTATCGACGCGGTCGGTTTCGAGGCCCGCGGACACGGACATGGTGCCGGGGCCCAGGAAGCGCCGGCCACCGTACTCAATTCACTGATGGATCTCACCGCCGCCGGCGGGTCCCTGGGCATTCCCGGCCTGTATGTCACCGGGGATCCGGGCGCCGCGGACGAGGCGGCCCAGAAGGGCAGCCTGTCACTGTCCCTGGGCACCGGCTGGGCGAAGTCCCTCTCCTTTGCTACCGGCCAGTGTCCGGTCATGAAGTACAACCGGCACCTGATGATGGCGATCCTGCATGACAGGATCCAGATCGCCAAGGCGGTCAACGCCACAGCCATTTCACTCCAGGATGCCCCGCGGGGGTACGCGGAATTCGATGCGGGCGCCGCCACGAAGTATGTCCTGGACCCGAACGGCTACCTCAGCAAATAGTCCGCCAGGCAGGTTAGAGCAGTCGGTGCACCACCCATATCGTGTGGGCGGTGCACCGCCCAATCCGTCTTCGAGGCGCTTGAACGTGTTGCGGATCAGATGAATGTTATGCCGATGTCGGCACGGTGGCTTGATGACGTGGGTCTGAATGGCACCGGCTACGTCGCGGCCGAACTGGGCCAGCAACGCAATAGTGTCGTCGCTGGAGACTCTGATCTCGGCAGCGAGGTTGTCCAGGGCGGTGCCTTCCGGCAAAAGTTCTGCGAAGAAGTTGCGTCTTCGCCCCGCCCGGCTGCGGTTGCTGACGAGGTCGAACGGCACCGAGGCGGAGAGGATCGTGCTGCCGAGCCCCAAACACACAGCTGCCTAGGCGTTTAGGCGTGCAGCCAACTCGTGGAGGGTGGGAACGGTGTAGTCCGGTTGCGCGAAGTAGCTCGGATAAGGGGCATCGCCTCGGTTGATCCAAGCGGTGCTGAGGCCCGCTTGGGCTGCCCCGTGGATGTCCCAGGGGTGCACGGCGACCAGGAGCATGTCGGCCGGCTGAACCCCCAGAGCATTCGCGGCGTAGTGATAGGCGGAACCGACAGGTTTCCACGCCGGTGCGTCCTCGACGGTGAGAAGGGCGTCAAAGTTATCTCGAATCCCCGCCTCGGACAGCATGGCTTGTGCCAACCGTGCCGACCCGTTGGACAAGGTCGCGAGGCGGTACCCCGAGACCTTCAACGCCCTGACCCCGTCTGCGACATCCGGGTGCAGGTTCAGCGTCCCGAGGCCCTCCAAGACATGGGATACGGCCTCATCGGCAGTGCGCGTCAGGGCGATGCCGCGGAACAGATCATGCAGGATCGCGGTGCCGATCACGGAGAATCTCGCACTGTCGCCAGACGCGGCGAGGGCGAATCCGTCTCGAAGCAATGATGCGAACCAGATCCGGGCCAGATAACCCGGGGCACCGACCTCCACGAAACGATTCTCCATTGGTGACATGTCCGAGAGGGTCTCATTGACATCGAAAACGATTACTGACGCGGCTGCATTCATGATGGGCTCCTTAAGATTGATCAACGTGCCCGAGATCGGAAACCGACGGCGTCTGTTCACGCCGGTCGTGCCTCGACTCAAACACGAAGTCGGACAAACGATGTGGTCGACCCCTTCCACCCAATAGGCAGAGTCACGGCAGCGAACACGATGCGATCCACGGACCCACGGACCCACGGACCCACGGACCTCCAGTCTACGAAAACCTCGCCCGCGCCCTAAAACTGATCCTGTGAGGCGTGGGATGCACCGCCGGGAATTCCTCCCCTGCCTCATGGTTGTCTTCTAGACGTATCGGAATCGGCGGGTGTAATGCCGCCCGACGGACCGTCGCTCAACTCAACGGAAAGAAGATCGCCATGGACCTCAACAAATTGGATCTCGCCAATCGCCGCGGAATCATCACGGGCGCAGGACAAGGCATCGGCCAGGCCATCGCCCTCGAGTTTGGTCGACGCGGTGGTCACCTCCTGCTGGTCGGCCGCCAATTGGCCACACTCACCGAAACCGCCCGCCTCGTCGCCGCCGCGGGCGGAACAACCGAAATCCTCGTCGAAGACCTGACTCAGCCTGGCGCTGTTGAACGGGTCGCCGACACCGTTGCACCGTGGAGCACGGTTGACCTGCTCGTCAACAATGCCGGCAATGTACGCGCGGGTCGGCTTGAGCTCATCAGCGATGCGGATGTCCATTCAATGATCGATCTGAACCTCACCGCTCCGATCCTGCTCACCAAAGCCCTCCTGCCGGCGCTTCGTCTGAGTGGCGAGGGCCGTGGAAGCATCCTCCTGAACGTTTCCAGCGGGATAGCCCTCGTCGGGATGCCGTTCTATTCGATTTACGCGGCCACGAAATCAGGCTTAGCCCAGTTCGGCGAATCGCTGCGCCGGGAATTGATCGGAACGGGCGTGCACGTTGCGACCGTCTACCCGGGGGCCACCGATACCGCCATGATGACCTCGCAGAACGCCGGTGCCGAACTCGGCTGGGGCCGCCGCAGCCTGGCCGACGTCATCACCGATCTGATCGCTGCATTGCAGGCAGGTGAGCATGAAATCAACACCGCACCCGAGGGCCGCCGGGCAATGCAGGAACTCAACCTCACCGACCCATTGGCCGTGGATGCCGCACTGGCTCCCGGCCTCGAAGCCCTCGAACTCGCGGTGCGCGACCACCGCAGCATCTAGCGGCCCAAACTACGAGACCACCACGTGAAGAACACCGCAACCTCAAGCGGATCCGATTTTGCCTCAAAGACCGACGTCCAGACCCGAAGTGGCATTCTGCGCGCTGGAACGCGGCGGGCGTGGCGTACCGGGGCTCACGCATCCTCTTATCGAATCATCCCTGGCGCGTTCACGGTCAAGTCGCGCTGCGCGTTAGCTGGCGCAGAAGGTCCAGGGCTCGGTCCTTGGTGAACTGTTCTGTGGTCCTCTAAGGTGAGCTCGTAGACGTCGGCATCCAGGTTTCCGATGCCGTGCAGCGCAGCGGATGATTCGTGAGAAACAACCGCCAGCTCGGGTGACACGAGGCGCTCGGACGCTCTCGGCCGGGGGTCAAGGGCAAGCCGCGCTACCTGCAGCCCGCGATGCCGATCGAACGGCACCCCGACAACCACATACACGCCATGCTGCAGCCGTGCCAGAGCACCATGCTCGGCAAGCCGAGCCAGCTGCGCTGGCGTAACTCCCAGACCACGGGCCTGGGGCGGCGATCGCCAGCAGCGAGCGGATCGCTGACTTGCTGAACCGTTGTCACGCTCTTGGTCGATACCCGCGCAGACCCAATAAGCTTCGTCATTGACGCCTTTCGATGTCTCGCAACGGTCCTTGCCTGCCTGCATATTGTTGACAAACGATGCGAGACACGCCGCTTCTTACATTGCCTTCAGACTGCGATGCCCACAACCCGATCACCGAGAAGGATGTAGACCGTGGCGCTCGTCACTATCGCGCAACGTCGACCCGTCCCATCGTGGCGTCAGCCGCCAGCTTGTGAGACGTGGTCTCCACCGTACCGGTGGGATTTGAAAACTAGACCGTCCCTAATCAGACGGCGGACCGCGCCCAGATCAGCAGGATTACCGGGTTTTTCAATCTTTTGAACACCCGGGACACCGATGCGATTTCATTCAAGTGCTGCCAAAATATTGCCACGCACAGCACGGAACAGTGGACGACTCTGTGGACGCCCGAAGCATTGGGAGAAACCCGATGCTGACGAAGGGATGGCCGAGGCGCATGTGTGCCCCGGCCATCCCTAATCAGGGGTTAGTCCTGTGTGCCGTCTTCGACGGCGACACCGTTGATGTCGTCGCTCGTGTTCTCGGTGTCGGTTTCGGTTTCGGTTTCGGTACCAGACTCGGTGCCGGACTCGTCGGCGGTTTCGCCGTCGTTGGTGCCGTCTTCGACCTCGTCCTGAACGTTATCCGTGTCGGCCGACGTGACGCCTCGTTCGACGTGCGAGGTGGACGATGAGGGACTGGCGGGAGTGGACTGGGCGCCGGCGGTGAGGGTGATGCCGCCGACGAGGGCCAGAGCCAAAGCGACTGCTGCGCCACCGGCGATTTTCGTCTTCTTCTGCATGGTGTGTGCCTTTCGTGAGTGAGCTCCGCGACTGCGGGGCCATACTTCCAAGCTAAAGAGGGGCACGTGAGATAAGCGTGAGAGCCAGAGCTACAGAGTCACTTTAGGGGCGGAGGGGAAGATTCACTGCCACGGTGGTGCCGATGCCGACTTGTGAGGTGAGCGTGATGCGGCCGTCGTGCGCGTGGATGATCTGCTGCACCAGGCTGAGGCCGATGCCGTGCCCGGGCTGTGATCGCGCCCGGTCCGATCGCCAGAACCGGTCGAAGGCGTGTTTCAGGTCGTTGTTGTCCATGCCGATGCCGGTGTCCCGCACGGTGACGGTGCAGGTCCTGTCGTGGACGGCAGTGCTGACGGTGATGACGCCCGTCGGCGGGGTGAATTTCAACGCGTTGTCGATGACGTTCGCGATCGCTCGAGCGAGCAGGGCCGGGGAGCCCAGAACGGCCGCGGCCCGCCCCCGGTGAACGTCCAGCCGGGCGGCATCCACTGGGCTACTGGCTCGCGCGTCGATGTCGAGGCGGACAAGGTCATTCAGGTCGACGAGTTCGTACGTTTTCTTCAGCTCGGCTCCCGCGCCGCGCGATAGCAGCAGGAGGTCATTGGTGAGCTGGGTGAGGCCGCCGACGGCGTCGAGCGCGGTCTGCATCGCCCGCTCATACTCGGCCGGGGTGCGGATGCTGAGCAGGGCGAGTTCGAGTTCGCCCTCAATGACACTGAGCGGGCTGCGCATCTCGTGAGAGGCGCCATCGACGAAGCGTTGCTGCAGCTCGTAGCTTTTCTGCAACGGTGCCAGGGCTGCGCGGGCCATGAGAAAACTCGCGATCGGGATCAGCACCAACAAGACGGCGTAGAGCACGAGCAGGCCGGTGCGGAGGTTAGCGAAGCCCTGCTCGGCCGCGTTAATGGCGCCGGCACCGTCCGATTCAGCGGCGTCGAAATCGAAGGTTCCGGTGACGAAGATGTAGATGCCAACCGCGAACGCGGCGAACAGCACCAGCTGCACAATCGTGTAGGTGACGGTGAGTCGAACCAACGCGCGGCGAAACATCAGCTGTCCGCTTGGATCAGGTAGCCGGCGCCGCGCCGGGTCTCGATGATGACCGTTTCGCCGGGCAGGGTGAGTTTTTGCCGCAGGTAGCGGATGTAGGTTTGCACGACGTTGCTGAATCCCTCATAGTTGCTGTCCCACGCATGATCAATCAGCTCGGTGGCACTAATGATGGTGCCGGCGTTGCGCATCAGGTATTCCAGCACAGCGAATTCCTTCGCCGTCAACACAATGGTGCGCCCGGCCCGCATCGCGGTGCGGGTGGCGGGGTCGAGGGAGACCCCTTGCGCCTGCAGCACGGGTGCGTACGCCCGCGGAGAACGCCGAAGGAGCGCCCGCACGCGGGCCAACAGCTCGACCAGGTGGAACGGTTTGACGATGTAGTCGTCGGCGCCGGCGTCGAGCCCTTCAACCTTGGTACGCATCGAATCCAGCGCGGTCAGCATCAGCACGGGCACGTCGCTATTGATCAAGCGGATGCATCGGCACACGTCCATCCCTCCACCCGGCAGTCCCGGGAGCATCAAATCCAGTACGACCAGATCGTAGGTGTCAATTTCGAAGGCCTGCACGCCGTCGGGCGCGGTGTGGGCGACATCGACGGCATAGCCGGATTCGGTGAGGGTACGACGGATGACGTCCGCGATGCGGACGTCATCCTCGATAACGAGCACCTTCATACGCTGCCCGGCCCGACCGATTGCGGACGTGGCGGGTAGCGGGTGATGGTCATAGCCTCGACCCTAGACCGTGGCCGAGGAGACCAGGATGAGAAGCCCGAAACCTCACGGCGATCACTGCGGCAGGCACTGCCGCGTTCCGCTGATCCTCACACCCGATCATTCTGGCGGCGTGAGACGAGGGCTCGGATGACGACGGGAACCACGGAGAGCATAACGATGCCGATCAGCACGAGATCGATGTAGCGTGCGGCGAAGTCGGCGACGCCCGGGATGTGTGCCAGCCCGAAGCCCAGGAGCACCACCGCGGTCGTCCAGAGCACGGCGCCGATGATGTTGAACAGTGTGAACACCCGCCGGCGCATTTTGCCGACGCCGGCCGCGACGGGGGCAAAGGTGCGTACGACCGGTACGAAGCGGGCGATGGTGACGGCCGCCGGGCCGAACCGATCAAAGAACCCCTGCGTTCGGATGACGCTCTTTCGGCTGAACAGGCCAGAGTCGCGCCGGTCGAAAATGCGTCGGCCCGTCGTGCGCCCGATAATGTACCCGAGTTGGTCGCCCAGCACCGCCGATAGGGCGATGGCCGGGATGACGATCCAGAGCGGCTGGCTGATCACCCCGCTGAGGACGAGCACGCCGGTGAAGAACAGCAGGGTATCCCCGGGCAAGAAGAACCCGACGAGCAGGCCCGTCTCCACGAACACGATCGCGCAGACGACCACGAGGCCCCAGACGCCGGCGCCGGCGATCACAGATTGCGGATCCAGAAAACCGGACGTGGGTAGTGCGGTGGCGATCATGGTGTTCATGCTGCAGGGACTTTCTCTGAGTTTTCTGAAGGCGATCCGGGCATCCGCTGCTGCGCGAGGTGTTTAGGCGGTGGCCGTCAGTTGGGCGTTCGTGGTGCGGGCGCGGCGGGTGAGCACGATCACGAGGATGAGGATCACGGCCAGGAACAGCACGCTGGTTCCCGTCGTTCCGAGCCCCAGGCCGCCATCAGCGACAGGCTGAGACAGCAGATCGCCGGTGGATGCGCCCAGCGGGCGGGTCAGGATGTAGGCGATCCAGAAGGCCAGCACAGCGTTCAAGTGGAAGACGAAGTACGCCACAGCGACCAGCGCGATGGCGGCGGCGAAGACGAGCAGCGCGACGAAGAAGCCCAGGTTGAGTCCTTCGGCAACGAGGTCGCCCGCCGCAGTCCCGAGGGCGAACGTGAACAACACGGCCAGCCAGTAGAACGACTCCCGCCGAGTCGTGAAGATGGAGTGGATGGACAGGGTCTTCTCCGAGATGGCCCAGACGGTGAAGGTCGCGGCCAGTGCGATGGCGAAAACGACCGTCGTCACCCACAGGGGAACGCCGAGGCTGTCGGTGAGGTTATCGGTGATCAGAGTTCCCACAACGCTGATGAGCACCACGGCCAGCCAGTAAACCGCCGGGGTGTATTTCTGCGATCTGAATTGCACGATCAGCGCGGCGACCAGCAGGGCTGCCATAATAATCGACGTGATCGTCAGTCCCAGGTCGAGGTCGACGTTGAGGAAGTCCGCGGCGGTCTCCCCCACTGTGGTCGCGAGTACCTTGATCACCCAGAAGATGAGGGTGACCTCGGGCACCTTGGTGAGGATGTTCCGGACGGGCGAAACGGTCGTGGAGCGGGTCGAGGTCGTGGACATGTGTTCCTCCTGGGATGGGGTCGGTAACACCAGCGAACACGGTGGTGTCTAAGACTTCTCACAGAAGAAAGCAATCATCGCAATCGATTTTTTTACCAGGTAAGCGGCGACCTGCTCGACGGAGCAGGATCAGGCCGCGGCTGGCTTCGCGCGCGGGAGGGTGAGGCTGATCGCTGTGCCTGCGGCGCCGCTGTCGACGACGTGCACGGCTCCTCCGTAGCGCACCGCAATTTCCCGCACCAAGGACAGGCCGATACCAAACCCCGTTCGGGCGTCCCCGCCACCGTCTACGGCCGCGCCGGAGTGCGCGAATCGATCAAAGATGCGGGCGGGGTCGATGCCTTGAATGCCGGGGCCGCGATCGCGCACGGTGACCACCACCGTCTTCTTGGTCACGGCCACGCCCACCGCGACAATCGACCCGCTGGGGGCGAAGCGCACAGCGTTATCCAGCAGCGCGACCGCGCAGCGGGTGATGCTGGAGGCGGGCACGCGCACCGGCGCGGGCTGGGCTGCATCCATTTCAATGGTGATGTTTTTATCGACGGCGATCAGTGCCATCGATTGCACGGCGGCATCGACGGCAGCGACCAGGTCGACGACGACGGTATCGTGCACGGCCGCGCCGCCGACTTCAGCAGATTCGAGCAAGTCGTTGACGATGTGGATGAGGTCCTTCGCATCGCTGCGGAGCTCCGCAACGACCGAGGACGACGGGTCATCGGCGGGGAGGGTGCGCTGCAGAATTTGCAGGCGGGCATCAAGCACCGCAAGCGGGGTTCGGAGTTCATGGCTGGCGTCAGCGACAAACGCCCGTTGGATGCGCAGCACATCACCGAGCGGTTGCACGGCCCGGCGGGTGACCAGAAAACTCAACACCCCGGCCAGAATGATCAATGCCACGCCCAACACTCCCGCGGCCCGCAGCAGGTTGACTGCGCTGACTTGCAGGTTGTCGGTGTCGGGCACCGGTTCGAACAGCTCACCGGGCGAGATCTCGGACAGGATGTAAACGAAGACGGCAACGATGACCACCGCGACAACCGCAGCGCACGCGATCGCGATGCGGGTCCCGACGAGTCGGGAGGCCCGACGGATGGCGAGGGTGTCGCTGTCAACGATGCGGGTGCGGCTTCGGATCATGGCTGTCCCAGGCGGTAACCCTCACCGCGCACGGTGAGGACGATGTCGGTTTCGGTCTTGCGCCGCAGATAATGCACGTAGGTGTCCACCGTCCCGGCGGTGTCCGCGGCGCTAAACACGGTCTGCAGGATCTGCTGGCGGGAGAACGTGCGTTGTGGGGCATCCGCTAACAATTTGAGCAGTTCGTTCTCCTTCACCGTCAGCAGGATGCGCCCGTCATACGGGGAATAGATCGTTCGACTGTCGGGGTAGTACTCCCAGGCGCCCACCAGCACCGTGCGGCCCTCCCCGGTGAAGACCCGACGGATGGCCCGGAGCCGGGCGAAGAGCTCATCGAATTCGAACGGTTTGACCAGGTAATCGTTGGCGCCAATGTCCAGCCCGGCCACCTTGTCCCCCGTCGTTCCCAGCGCAGTGAGGAGCAGGATGGGAGTGGTCACCAGTTTGCGGCGGAGCGCTTCAACCACTCCGAGGCCGTCCAACGTCGGCAGGCGCCGGTCGATCACCATGACCTCGAACTCGCCGCCGAGACCGGCCGCAAGTCCCTCCGCGCCGTCGGCGACCAGGGTGACATCGTAGTTTTCCGTGAGCACGTCGCGGATCATCGGGCCGAGCTTGGCATCATCTTCGATCAACAACAGCCGGGGGCGAGCTGTGCTCTCAGCGGGCATTCCAGACTCCTCCGTGCACGGGTCCAGCGTGGAGGCCGGATCGACGTTCGCTCCAGTGTGCCAGTAGTAGCACCGAAGCGGCGTTCACCAGCGCCACGGCAGCAAGCGAGTACACGACCGACGCCACCACATCCGACGGGTAATGCACCCCCAAATAGACCCGGGACGCAGCCGTGGCGAGCACCACCACCGCGGCCGTTCCAATCACAAACGGATGCCATCGGTGACCGGCCGTGACGAGGACGACCCCGAGCAGGAAGCAGGCGGCGAAGCTGGTGTGTCCGCTCGGAAAGCTGAGACCACCCGGTTCAAGCAGCAGGATGTGCGGCAGCGACGGTATGTCAGGTCGCGCCCGCTGCACCAGGAGTTTGATCACGTCGGCGCCCAGCGTGGGAATCATCACCACCAGCACGAAGCGGATCGCCGCGCCGGGTCGCCGGGTCAACAGCAGCACCGATCCGGCTGCCAACAAGACCAGTACCACGCCCACTGCGGGGCTGAACAGCCAGTCAATGCCGAGGGCCACCGCGTCCAGAGGCGCGCTGTGGTCAGCGTTTACCTGCCGGAGAACATTCATCTCCCCGTCCGTCCACCCCGCCGACCCGATGACCACGAACCCAGTGGCTATGACGGTGAGAATGACTCCAGCCGCGGGAAGAGCGGTCCGAACGAACCTGTGCAGTGGTCGGGTTTCTGAGCTCATCCCCCCAGACTTACCCGTCACGTCACAGAACAGTCTAAGAATTGTGCCTGCCGGGACGGGCTCTCACTGACCATTCAGTCCCGCTCCGCAGGAGTTGGTTCCTTCAACACCTACCCGGAGCAGTTCACCGAACGACGCGATGAACACAAGCAGTGCACCTCCCGGTAAACTGGCCGTGGGAAACCGGGTGGACAGCCGCATTCGCAGCGGCCTGCAGGCCGTGGCGGCCGCGGTTGTCGAATAGCTCACGCGGTCTCGGCTCCGAGCTGCAGCCTGGTCATCACAGCTTCGACGCGGGCGCGTGCCGGAGCGTTCAACCCTCGGATGGGGCGCGGCAGACAGTCCGGGGCCACCAAGCCCAGTTGTTCTGCGATCGCGGCAACCACCCGGTAGCTCCCGCCGAGCTCGGCGAAGAGGGCCCACAGCGGCTCGAGCCGCGCGGACTGTTGCTCGGCTTCGCTGCTATCGCCGTCTTGTGCGGCCCGTGTGATCGCGAGGGCGAGTTCGGGGAGTGTTCCGCCGATCACGGAGTACCAGGCGTCGCATCCGGCGTTCAACCCGGTCGCTGCCGAGGCATCACCAGAGACCCCCACGGTCACGTGTGCGGGCACCGCATCCCGGATTGTTTGCACCCGGGCGGCGGCACGGGCTGGCACTCCGGGGACTCCCGGGATCTTGATCGCGGCCACCTGCGGGAGTCGGGCGATGCTGGCGTACAAGTCGTCGGTGAAGGTGACGTGGGTGGTGCCGGGGTTGTCGTAGACGACCAACGGCACAGACAGGTTCGAGGTCACGTCCTCGAACAACCCGAAGACGTCATCGTCCGTGAGCGGCTGGTAGCTGACCGGTGCCAGCAGCACGGCGCGTGCGCCAGCTTCCTGCGCGTCTTCCGCCAGGGCGAGGACGTGCGACGTGCGGAGCGCACCAATGCCGACGATCACTGGCACCGTCTCGGCGTGCTGGACGGCGCACAGTGCCACCCGGCGTCGCTCCTCGCGGTCCAGATACATGTACGACCCGGTCGAGCCGAGAGCGGTGATCGAGTCGACACCCGCAGTGACCAACTTCCCGATCAGCCCCGCGTAGGCGGTCTCGTCGAATGCGTCGTTGCGGAGCGGCGTCAAGGGGAAGGCGCTCAGACCGGTGAACATGGGCACTCCATTCGGATGGCAGTAGCTGCGGCAGTCCTTCCATCCTAGTGCACTATAATGCACCGTGTGGGTGTTGAACCGGATGACTTGGCGGCGGTCATCGGCGCGCGCATTCGAGCGTGCCGGCATGCCCTGAAGTGGACGCTCGATGAGGTGGCGGCGCAGTCCGGGGTCAGCCGTCGGATGATCGTCAAGGTCGAAAAAGGCGAGGCCAACCCGAGCGTGGCGACCCTGCTCCTTCTCAGTGATGCGCTCGGAATCGACCTTCCGACGCTGGTCGCAGCCCGGGACGGTGTTCCAGCGGCACTGACGCGTCGCGGCGACGGCGCGGAACTTTGGTCAAGCCCGAGCGGCGGTAGTGGAATTTTGCTTGCGGGTACCCCGTCGCCCGACGTCTTGGAACTGTGGCAGTGGACCCTTGCCCCCGGAGATACCCACGAAAACACGCCCCATGTTGCTGGCACACGAGAGATCCTGCACGTCGGCAGAGGCGTGGTGAACCTCACCGTCGGCCCCGATGAGGTGAGCCTCAGCCCCGGCGACACCTTCGCGTTCGATGGCGACCAAGCGCACGCCTACGCGAACACGTCGAAATCCACTGCGGAGTTCACGCTTGCCGTCTTCGAGCCCGGCGTCGGTACGTCCAGCCCACGCCCCTCCCACCAGACCACCTGACGGCAGGAACACCATGACGACCTAACACGACCTCCTCAGCGGGGCCTGCGTCGACGATGAGATCTTCGCGCTTCGACCGGACTACCGCGCCTGCCTCCTCACCGTGTCTGGCCTCACCCCGGGGGAAAGCGACGACGCCAGTGACGCTCTGCTCCACGAGGCGGAGACAACAGCCCGGCACCTCCTGGCAGCAGCACCGGTCGAGGAGGTGCCACACGTTGCGGCGTGGCGGGATGCCAACCGTGGCTTCGGTGCGAAACCGCAACGCACGAGGAACAGCCTCGAGGCGCTCCTTCGCCGGGCCGGGGACGGGCTGCCACGGGTGAACCGGCTGACGGACCTCTATAACGCGATCTCCGTCCTGCATCAGGTGCCTCTCGGCGGCGAGGACCTTGACCGTTACGTCGGCGCACCCCGCCTCATCCGTGCCACTGGCGACGACACTTTCGATACCAGTGCCGGCGGCGCCGACGTCACCGAGCACCCCGACTCCGGTGAGGTCGTCTAGTGCGATGACGCCGGCGTCACCTGCCGGCGGTGGAACTGGCGTCAAGGCCGCCTCACGCGGCTGAGCGACAGCACCACACGTGCCCTGTCCATCTTGGATGCGCTTGCCGCGATGACCGACGAGCAGCTGCACGAAGACCTCGCCACCCACCTCGCCCGGCTCGGCCCCCACGTCGGCGTCGAATCGCGAATCCTCGCGCGCCCCACCCCCAACTGACCTCGCCACTCGCGTTCTACCTCCCGGAACAGGACTGCCATGACGCCTTCACCGGACAAGCACGACGCCTCGACCGTTGGCGACCTCACCTGGGCCGTCCATGGTGGTAACCGCATCGATGCCGGTACGGGCGCGATCCGGAGCCCGTTGGTGATGGCGAACTCCTATTTGCTGCCCGAGGACCCGGCATCGATGAACTGATCAGCGACCGAGCAGCTGGTCTACGGGCGGAATGGTTCCGCCAACCAGGAAGCCCTTGAAAGAAAGATCGCAGCGCTCGAAGGCGGGGAGGTGACGGTAGCGTTCGCGACCGGTGTCGCGGCCCTACACGGGGTATTCTTCACCCTGCTGCGCACTGGCGATCACGTGATCGTCTCCGACGTCACCTACGAGGCTGTCTGGCGACTGTTCTCTGAGCTGCTGCCGGAACGGTACGGGATCGAAGCGTCCTTCGTCGACGTCGCCGACGACGACGCGGTCCGGGAAGCAATCCGGCCCAGCACGAAGCTGATCCACGTCGCGACAATCGCGAACCCCACCACCAAGGTCGCCGACATCAGCTCCCTCGCGGCCATCACCCACTACAAGGGGCTCCTGTTGAGCGTGGACGCAACCTTCACACACCCACCGTTCTTCCGCACTCTCGAACACGGCGCCGATCTCGCCGTGCACTCGCTAACGAAGTACATCAACGGTCACGGTGACGCGATGGACGGCGTCGTCACCGGCAACGCCGCCCTGATCGACCGAATCCGCCATGACGCCTTGGTCGACGTCGGCGGGGTTACGAACCGCGCTCTGGGCAGATTTTGCGAGCTTTCACGCACATCCTCTGCGCTCCGCCACATAGTCCTCTACCGGCCGCGCAACGTGGCTAACTCGTCGAGCAACTCCCGTCATCGTGAGCTACTCCGAGACACCCTCGAAGAGGAGCGCGAGCTCGTCGAGTTCGACGTCCCAGCCCTCCCGGTTCTGCTCAAGACGTTCGCGACGGTAGCGGGTGCCGCCGGGAAGTGTATCGAAGCCCGATTCGATCACCGTGACATCCGTCCCGGTACTAGCATCGGCGATGGTGAAGCGCACGTGCGTCGAGTACTCGTCGAGCTGTTCGGCGGGGATGCCCGACCAACGGAAGCCGAACGAGCCGTCGGGCACGACCTCGGTGATTTCGATCGGGAAGCTGCCGTAGTCATCCCAGTCGATGCTGCCAGTAGCACCGGGTTCGAGCGCGGCGAACCCCGCACCGTCGCCAAACCACTTGACCATCACCTCGGGGTCGGTCAGCGCCTTCCAGACGCGCGCGCGCGAGGCCTCGATGTGCACGGTGCGGGTTACTGTGTGCCCCTTGATTCTTGCGTGATCAGACACGGTGTTTCCTTCACGTTCAAGCCGAGCGCGACGGGACATTGCCCGCCGAGCGGCACGTCAGCAAGTTCAGCAAACGCACCTCATCGAGCCTACCCATGATTGCCTATCTGCTCACGGCCGGGTGAGCGCGGTGAACGCGGATGTGTGCTCGGCAATAGATAGCTGCAAGCGCCTACGGAACGGCGAACAGCATCGCCAGCACGCCCCACTTCAGCCCGCGCCGCGTGTTAATCGCGTCGATCACGATGGCGGTCGGCATGAACCGGCGCAAGAAAGAATAGGTGCTGGCGGTGGCGGCCAGAATAAGTTCGAACATGGCGCGGCCTTTCAGATGCTCGGCAACAAGAACCTGAAAGACGGAGAGTCATGCCATCGCAACGCGCGACGGCGCATAAAAGAGGCTGCCTACGATTATTTTAGAACCGGATGTCGGCAGGCGAAAGTATCGCGCATACCATTTCCCACATGAATCTTCCTGCACCGGATCGCGCTCAAACCGTTGCGCCGAACTGTGGGAACCGTCAGGACGAGCCGCTCCATGCGGCCGGAACGATGGTCCAGAGAAGCTCGGTCTGTCCCCCACTGCGGTTGTCCCAAGAGTGGGGTTGGCGCCCCGCGACGGTCATCGTGTCCCCCTCCGATAGCTCAACTTCGCCTCCTACCAGCCGAAGGACGAGGCTCCCGGATAACACGTGCAACACCTCGACATCGCAGTTGATCGTGTAGAGCTCGTCTCCCCCTGAGGCTCCGGGGGCGAGGGTCGAGCGGAGTACTTGCACCCGTGACTCGCCCCGTGGGGTGAGCAGCTTTTCGATCGCGCCCTTCCCACCCATGTTGATGAGTGCCGCATCGGCGAGGGCTATGACCTCGTTATCGGGCGCCTCGAAGAGCGAGCCGAGCTGAAGGGAAAGCACCTGGCACAGTGCCACGAGCGAAGACACGCTGGGCGAGGTCTCGTCTCGCTCCACTCTGCTGATGAAGCCGGTGCTGAGGTTACTTGCCGCGGCTACGTCCGCGATCGTCAAGGCCTGGGCTAGCCGCGTTGCCCGGAGTTTCGCTCCGATCGCGAGCGGTGCGCCCGATGGTGCCGGGTTGAGAGCTCGCACAGTGCCTTGCCTTTCTTAACGCGTTTCGACCTGACATGGGACTGTTTCCCAGTATCTCGCGATCTCTCGCCGCTCCCCGCCATGCGCACGGCCGGTGTCGCCGCGGGCCGGGCTTAGCGCGGTGTCATGGCCGAAAGGATTTCGTAGGCGACATGGGAGGCGGCAACGGCCGTAATCTGCGCATGGTCGTAGGCGGGGGCGACTTCGACGACGTCGGCTCCGACGATCCGCACGGCGCTCAGCGCACGGATGATGGCCAGCAATTCCCTGCTCGTCAGCCCGCCCGCTTCCGGGGTGCCGGTTCCGGGAGCGTGAGCGGGGTCGAGAACATCGATATCGACGGACACGTATACCGGGCGGTTGCCGAGGCGGGCCAGCATCCGCTTTACGACTCCGGCAACGCCCTCGGTCTCGACTTCGTGGGCGGCAATGACGGCGAAGCCCAGGCGGGCGTCATCGGTGAGGTCCTTGCGGCCGTAGAGCGGGCCACGAATACCGATGTGCAGGCTGGCTTCGAGGTCAATTAAACCCTCCTCGGATGCGCGGCGAAAGGGCGTGCCGTGGGTCACAGGTGCGCCGAAGTAGGTGTCCCACGTGTCGAGGTGAGCGTCGAAGTGCAGCACCGCGACCGGGCCCGTCACCTTGGTGACCGCCCGCAGCAGGGGAAGGGCGATGGTGTGGTCCCCCCCAATCGTCAGCAGTCGTGTTCCGCCAGCGCCGAGACGGGTTGCCTCTGCCTCAATCTGAGCGACTGCCTCGTCGATTTTGAAGGGGTTCGCCGCAATGTCTCCTGCGTCGACGACCTGCTGAGTGGCGAACGGCTCTACATCCTGCACGGGGTTGTAGGGCCGCAGCAGCCGGGAGGCCTCGCGCACGTGGGCCGGGCCGAAGCGGGCTCCGGGACGGTAGCTGACCCCGCTGTCAAACGGCACACCCACAACGGCTATGTCTGCGTTGGGCACGTCTTCGATGCGGGGAAGTCGGGCGAAGGTGGCGATGCCGGCATAACGGGGTGAAATGCTGGCGTCGGATGGACCGATCGGATTGTTCATGGGAGCTTTCTTGGAGGGAGTCGGTGGAAGAGTGATCTGCGAGCCGGTGGTGACAGGGAGTGCGGCCTGCCTATGGCGTAAGTTGCAGCGCGACAGCCCGCACGGGCGCTCCATCCGCCGCCTCGAAGGCGATGGGCAGCAGAGAGATGAAGGGCTCATCGAAGTCGACCGACGCAAGATTCGTGAGGTTCTCGCAGATCACTCCGTCAACGTCTGCAATGAGGTGATGCACGGGAAAGCCCTCACCGTGATGGGTGGAGTCCGGTGTCTCATCGATGTTGATCGCGTCGATCCCGAAGGTGCGAATGCCCAGGGAAATGAGTTTGGCGCAGGCATCGGCGTCGAGGAATGGATTGTCGAAGTACGTCGGTGAGCCGCAGTGCGCGCTCCATCCCGTGTGGAGAAGCACGATAGCTCCCGGCAGAAGTTGCGCCTCGACGGGCTTGAAGTACGACCACGTGATGCGACCGCGCGCGCCCGCGGCACGGGCGTCGACGAGTACACCTGTGCCGACGAACCGGTCCAGCGGCAACTCATCGAGTTTCTTGGCCGCATCATCAAAGTGGTACGGAGCGTCAACGTGGGTGCCCGTTTGTGACCCCATGGACACCGAGAGAAGGTTAAAGCCGTCGCGATCGATCGTGCTGTGCGGGTCAAACCGTGGCACAGGATCTCCCGGATAGACCTGGGTGTCTGCGTTCACCAGGAGGGAGAGATCCACGACCTTGTTTGTCTTCATAGTCAAAAACTATTGCACAGGAGACAACATCCCGCTAGTGTCAATCAAAACCTGCCGCCTCCGCCGGCCCCCCTCCACGAGTCAAAGGCAAACCCATGAGTGACAACAATGGCGTTCATCACACCGCGCCCGCCGTCGAGCTAAACGCGCGGCCAAAAATCACCGAGGTTGAAACCCTCGGCGTCGACACCATTCCCGACGCCGACCGTACCTCGACCTGGCTCGACCTCCTCCGCATCCAGTTTGGCGGCGCGAACACGTTTGCCACCGTGCTGCTCGGTACCTTCCCGATCGTCCTTGGCCTTTCCTTCTGGCAAGCCGCCCTCGCAACGATCTGCGGAGTGCTCGTCGGCACGTTCTTCCTGATGCCGATGGGACTATTCGGCCCGAAAACAGGCACCAACAACGCGGTGTCATCCGCTGCATTCTTCGGCGTGCGCGGGCGAGTGGTCGGCTCGTTCCTCTCCCTTCTCACCGCCATCGCCTTCTACTCCATCTCGGTGTGGGTCAGTGGCGACGCACTCGTGGGCGCGCTCACCCGGCTTGGAGGCATAACGGACTCAATCGGACTTCGCACCCTGGTCTACGGAGTGATCGGAGTGATCGTCATCGTCGTGGTGGTGTACGGCTATCAGTTCATGCTGCTGGTGAACAAGACCGCGGTCATCGCCAACACGATCCTCATCCTTCTGGCTATAGTCGCGTTCAACGGTGTGTTTGACAGCTCCTACAATCCCGGACCCGCGGCCTTTGCGCTCGGCTCCTTCTGGCCGACATTCGTCGCCGCCGCGCTCATCGTGGCCTCCAACCCCATCTCGTTCGGGGCGTTCCTCGGAGATTGGTCCCGCTACATCCCCCGCACCACCCCGACTCGCAAGATCCTCGGCGCAACACTGATCGGCCAGTCCCTCACCCTCATTCCCTTCCTCTTCGGTGTGGCGACCGCAACGATCGTCGCTGGCGAGAGCGACTACGTCGTCGCCCTCATCCAGGCATCGCCCATCTGGTACGCGGTACTCCTCATGGGAGTGGCCTTCATCGGCGGACTGTCGACGGGCACGACCTCCCTCTACGGCACGGGCCTCGACTTCTCTTCGGTCTTTCCTCGGTTCACCCGCGCCCAGGCCACCATCGGTATCGGCATCGTCGCCTTCCTCTTCATCCTGACCGGCCGCATCTTCTTCGACCTGCTCGGCGCCGTGAACGCTTTCGTCGGCGCCATCATCGTCACGACCACCCCATGGATGGTCATCATGGCCATTGGCTACATCGTGCGCCGAGGCAACTTTCGCCCGCGCGATCTCCAGGTTTTCAACCGCGGTGAAATCGGCGGCGCTTACTGGTTCAACAACGGAGTCAACTGGCGCGGAATGGTCGCCTGGATCGGAGCCGCTACCCTCGGACTGCTCTTTGCGAACTACCCGCCCATCATCGTTGGACCCTTCATCAATCTGGGCGGCGGCGTCGATCTCAGCCTCGCGATCGCCGTGATCTCGGCGGCCGTACTCTATCTTGGAGCGCTTTGGATCTTTCCCGAGCCCCGATTCGTGTTTGGTGATCAAGGCGCACGCGGCGTACCAACCAGAGAATCGACTATCCCTGCCATCGAAACCGACCATTCGTCCACCGCCGCCAAGGTCGCAGCACGCCGAGTCGGAGCCGCAACGTGAGCATGTCCGAAGCAGTGACAGCGGATGCGTTGGCCGCAGCCGACCAGATCATCGAGGACTTCGGCCATCACCACCGCGACGCCTATTTCGCCCGGTTCAGCCCGCAGGCAACCTTCATGTTCCACAACGTCGGGCGGCGCCTGGAGTCGCGGGAAGAGTATGAGCAGCTCTGGCTGGAATGGGAATCAGACGGATTCACGGTCATCTCATGCACGTCTACGAACCGCCGCATTCAGCTGGTTGGCTCCGTCGCCGTGTTCACCCACGATGTCGAGACAGTCTCCGAAGTTGCGGGCGAACGGTCGACAAGTCAAGAATCTGAGACCATCGTGCTTTCACTCACAGGCGGAACCTGGCTCGGTATCCACGAGCACCTGTCTATGCGCACCAACAACGCCGCGGACTAACTCCCCGGCGCCGATAGCGGGCTTCGTTTCAATGGAGCGGACACGTCGAAATACTTGGCCAGGTCCCTCGTGGTTAAATGTGAATCAAGGCTGAAACTCAGGAGGCATTCGGCACCCCTCACCCATCGGCGATCGCGGTCGCTCTTAGTAACTCTAAGATGATTTGAGCGTCTTCTGCGCCAGCGCCAACAATAGGCAGCTTTCAGGAATATACGTCAATCACATCGGGTGTCGTTGCATCTGTGCGGACTGAAAACTCTTGATCAAAGCGAATTCCAATCGCGGTGGTGAGACTTGAACCCAGAACTAATGGAAATACTCCGAATGTGACACGTTCGCCAGTGAAGAGAAGACCTGATCAGGTGTCGTTTTGACGACGCTCTCGGAATTGAACCCGAGACAGATGTTCTTATAGTCAAATCTCGACGATTTTCGCCGGATAAAATCCCAGATCAGATCCAAATTACAGTAGGGCGGCCGGGACTTGAACCCGGGACCGACGGTTTGCACCGAGGCCATTTAGGCTGATACTCGGCTCGCATTCAAACCTCGGTTTGTCTCGCTTTTTCTCGATCTGATCTGGAGCTTCTTGCGTGAGATGTCGTCGTCATTATCTCAACACCTCGGGCCGTCTCGGCGGGTTTCGGAGCGATAAACGGTGAATAAACATGTGTGCGTCAAGTTCTCACGCGCCGACGTTGCTACCCGTGGGGCGTCCGCTGAGGAGGTTCTTGGTGAACCGCATAATGTCGTCCTGGAGCTCGGCATAAGCCTGCGTGGCCGGAGTCTCTGAACGGGCAAAGGATTCCACGGTCTCCAGCACGGACGTGATGATCAACCGGGGAGTGCGCACTTTCCACGCCTCGCCTTCGGCCACAAGGTCATCGATCGTGATGGCGGCATGACTGTATTTTCGGTTGACGGCCAGAGCCATCTTGCCGTCGCTGTCGAGGTGCGTTTGCGGAACGACATCGTAGGCCGGGGTGATTCTCGTGCCGCCGTCCGGGAGGTGGAGCATGCTGACGTTCTTGGCGTGCATATCAAGGTTACCCACGGCCTGCGAGACGGTCAGGAGCCGGAGGAGCTGCTCGACGGACGCTCGGTCGCCGTCGCGACCGAGGACATCCGCTATGCGCTTGAGGGAGACCTTGCCGCCGTACTCTTGATATTTCTCGTTCTTTGATGCGCCGAGAGCTTGGTTCATGTCTTCTTGGTGAAGGCGTCCCTGGGGTGCGTGCGGTGATCGGTCATAGCGCTCGATGACCAGACCGGGGACTCCGCCGAAGTCTTCGATCCAGGTGTGGAGCATGGTGAGGCCGGCCGCTTTGGCGGCTCGGAAGCCGTATTCTTCGTCGAAGGTGATGGTCGGGTAGCGCACGGACGATGGCTTGATGATATGGGTCGACGGGTACCCCTCGAGGACTTGAAACCAGTGGTCATCCTGTCGTGCGAGCACGATCTTGTCTTGGACGCCGGCCAAGGACGTGCGCCCAGACTGCGGCCGGTTTCCGAGAGGAGCGGTTTGAGTATTGGTGAGCATCCGGCCCACTTCGACCCCGTCAACCAGCGCGACGGCCGGCGTGCGCGGCTCCCCCGGACCCTCTGGATCGTAAATCTGAATAGCGCCGGCGACGTCGCGGCCAAACCGTGCCAACAGCGCAATGGTGTCGTCGGTGGAGACTCTGATCTCCGCGGCGAGGTTGTCCAGAGCGGTGCCCTCGGGTAAGAGTTCGGCGAAGAAGTTGCGTCTTCGCGCTGCCCGGCTGCGGTTGCTGACCAGGTCGAACGGCACCGATGCGGAGAGAATTGTGCTGCCGAGCCCAAAGGTCTCGATGGCGTTCTTCGCGGTTACGAAATCAAACGTGCGACGGTCCGCACCGACCAGATGCCCAACCAGTTCGCCGTACAGCTCGACGCGTAAGTCACCCACGGGGCTCATCCACAACGTCGTCTTGGGGCCCGTCGGTGCCTGGATCGACCTCCATATACATGCGGATACCGGTCTCCCGCATGATCGCAAAGATGCGCTCGAGCACGATGGTGTTCTTTCCGGATTCCAAACCCCAGATGTATTTCTGGTCGGTCTCCAACCTGTCCGCGAGATCACGCTGCGTCAAGCCGCGCACGAGACGGCCCTGCTGCAGCATTCGACCGAGACCCTCAGGACCCTTCACTTCTCCACGTGCAGCCATGACATTCTCCTCGCGAAGGTCTTATTCCCTTCAGACTAGCTGATGGCAATATCGCCGTCAATTGGAGCGAAGGCTTTATTACCGTCGTAGGGACGAATACTGAACTGGCCCCACTTGCGGAGCGCACGACCTGGCGGTTGGTGACTGCATGATCTCTGAAAATTTGCGAGGGAGTGGCCTGCCGACCGGATGAGTGGGGATGCATCGGCGTCGGTATGATGGCGTGACGTACCGCGGCTCGGGCAACCACCTATCCAATCAGCGAGGTCACGTCCCGCCGGCTGGTGTAGTCATACGTCAGATGTATTCCGTTGTCAACGAGCACAATCCAGGCCCGCAAGCGGGACCTCCGACGTCGCACTTTCAGGCAAATTACTGAGCCGCAGTTGGCTTGCTCGATATCACAGGGGAATCATTCAACTCGCCCGCGGCGACACCGGGACGGCGGATGCGTTCGGGTCGAGATTCGGATCCCAGGGCCGGGGCATCCCGATCGGGTTTGGAAACGGAAAAACCGTTTGGCACACTCTCGCGATGGGCGCGAGCGTGCGGGCGATACGTGCGATCTCAGCGTCGTTCAATCCGCGCCACGGACCGACCGCCAGCTGGTTGGTCATGTTCTCGGCGCGCTCCACTGCCACCCTGCCATTCTCGCTGATCTCGCCCTGGCCGGTCAGCAGCCCACGAGTCATGAGCTCTTCGACTTCGACAGCCCACTCTTCCTCTGTCCAGCCACGCGCCTTCCGCACACTCGTCGCGTCGATATCCACCGCGCTGCGCAACACGATAGTACTGATGCCCGCGATCCCGCCCTCCACCAGTGCCATAACATGACCGTCACCGCGATGCTCGCGAAGCGTGGCAGCGGCCTGCCAGAGCCGGCGATACGGATCCGCCTCCACCGCCAGCGCGCTGTTCGCCGCCGCGAGAGGTCGACCAATGGTGTCGACACGAGCCGCTATCTTGGCAAGTACGTCAGCCGCTTCGGCGACAGATCGTTCGTCGGGCACGAGGTTTCGCAACGTCGCTGCTGCACCCCGCGACCGCGCGTCGAGGACCCGGTCGACGGTCATCGTCGACCACACAGCCGGCAGCACCCGCTCGACCAAGAACGGAGCGAACCCACTGAAAATCGCCACCACCGGAGCAGCCGTCACCGCCCCGAGCGGGGCTGCGCGACCGGCGAAGTATCCGTCCCAATAACGGGTGAGTCCGATACCCGCGAACGCCTCCCTCGCCTCCGGGGAGAAATACGTCACCGCGTGGATCGGCTCAAACAACGTCCACAGTGCCCGAACGTGATGCTCCAGCTCGCTCATTCGTCTCCCTTGTCGCCGCATCTTCCCAAGTCTATTGCGCGCGGCAACACCGACCTCGAAGCGTCGCCCACCGCTGGCCCGTCGCGGACGTAGCCGTCCGGGACAGGCGGGAAAGGCGCGTGCGCGCAAACAGTTGATTTTCATTCGAATCGAAGACGAAACAGGCCCGACAGATTCCGCAGCGTGTATCGCACTACCGCCATCGAGCAGACGCTTTACAATCTCGTCGCCTACCGCGCCACCGCGGACCGGGCATCCCGTTTTACCAAAGGCCACATCGTCGTCGCCGAAGGCTAAGCGCACATCTTCCAGGTCGACCGCGACGGCGCAGCCATCCAACGCGAAGAGTTCGTCGCCAAGAAGGTCGGCCACGACCTCGCGCGTACCAACTATCAGGTCGACCGAGCCCATCGCGCGCTTCCGGGCAGCGAACAGGATGCTGCGTCGACGCAGACTGCAATCGTGCACGAGACGGAAGTGGCTCACGCCAGGGTGGTGAAACAGCGATGGCAGACTGAAACCTCCCCAGCGCCCACGACGCCGCGGCCGAATGGATCGAGGTCATCCCAGATGACTCGAACCGGGTCGTGCACCTTCTCTATGGGAACCCCAGAAGGACGGAAATTTTGGAATCAGCAATGGATAAACTATGGGTGAGTCAAGTCTTGCCCTTTCGGTACAGACAAGAAACCCTGATCAGATGAAATTTACAGTAGAGCGGCCGGGACTTGAACCCGGGACCGACGGTTTGTGACAGGCCATTATCGACCTGTCGACCTACGCGTCGAAACCTCGACAGATATCGACTTATCTCGATCTGATCAGGAGTTCCTTGTGAATGTGCGTCCAATTCTATCTCAACGCCTTGGCCCGTCTCGGCCGGTCTCGACGCAATAAACGTTGAATAAAGGTGCGCGCATCAAGTCCCATATGCGGGCTCGGATCCCACACTCGCAACGCTCACGACCAAGCGCCAACTGGACACACACTGGCTGCGCGCGGTTTGTGGGAAATCACCTATGGAGGTCAGGGCGACATTGGACGGTGGCCGGACGACCACCGAGAACTCTATCCACCAAAAGAGCCCTTCCCCGAACGGTCAACCAGGCGTTGACCTCCGCTGTGCAGTGAGACTTTTAACATCTCCACTAAGCAACGGAGGTCCCCCCTTTTCAACCCTTTAAGCCACAAGCGCCATGGCCGGGTACAGCTAGCCTGCTAGCGCGGGCTAGTCTTCGAGCAGGGTGTTGAGCACGTCGGGGCGGTTCGTGATCACGCCGTCGACGCCCAGGTCGATGGCCCGCACCATGTCTGCTTCGGTGTTAACCGTCCACACGAGCACGTCCATGCCGAGGCGGTGAACCTCAGCCACGTAGGCTGCGTCAATCGACGCGTGGAACGGGTTGATTTGGTCGGCCCAGGTGGCGAGTTCCGGGAGCTGATCGATGGTCGGTGTGCCAAGGAGGCCCACCGGAACGGTCGGTTCGAGCTCGGTGAAGGTTTTCATGGAGTCGAAGTTGAACGACTGCACCACGAGCTTGTCCTGGCCCACCGCGGACTGCACGTAGCCGCGGGACTCGCGCAGCGCAGCGGATACCTCGGCTTCGATCCCCGTGTACAGCTGCGGTGCCTTGATTTCGAGCAGCATGCCGGAGCCGCTCTTCCGAATGACCTCGATCGCCTCGGCGAAGGTCGGTAGCTTTTCACCGGTGAACTGGGCGCCCTTCCACGAGCCGGCGTCGAGGGTTTGCATCTCTGCGGCGGTGAAGTCGCCCACATTCCACGGTGCCCGGTCGGGGAAGAGGTCTTCCACGTTTGTGGTTCGGGCCAGGTTCGTGTCGTGAATGACCACGAGTTCCCCGTCGGCGGAGCGTTGAACGTCCATCTCGAGCAAATCGGCGTCCTGGTCCGTTCCGGCGCGGAAGGCGGCGAGGGTGTTCTCGGGAGTCGATTCGCTCGCGCCGCGATGCGCGGCGTTGATCACGTCGTCGGATTCGCTCGCGAAGGCGCTGGGTGCCGCGCCAACGGACAGACCGGCGACCAGGGCAACGGCAACGGCCGCGGCGGCGCCAGTGCGACGGTGCCGAAACGATTCGACCGGAACGGTGAGGGTGGGCGTGCTCATGGGATCTCCTTGCGTTGGAAGCGTTGAACTCCTTCAGGCTGCAACGCGCACGTGTCGCCCAGGTGTCCTACCGGTGGACTAGGGGTGGAGCGTACCTGTCCGGGAAGACCTCTCGGCGTCGCTGCGGCGAAAGGAGAACTTCTTGTGCCCAAAGAAGCGCAAGCAGGGTCCTGAGTACGAAGATCAGCAGCTGGGCGAGCAGGACGCGGTCGGAGCCGCCGACACCCTCACGCTCCTGGGTCAGGGCGAAGACACCGCCGCAGGAGTGGACCTGACAAATCTTCGGGAGCTAGTGCTCCCCCGCGTCGTTGACAGCGCCATGGTGGGGCATTTACTGCCGCCGGGAAAGCTGATGCGGTCCTGATTACGCCGGAGCACCCGCACTGGCCCGCCGGATTTGCTGACCTTGACTGGACGCCCCGCAGGCCCTCTGGGCCCGGGGCGATACCGCTCTGTTGGTCGCACAGCCGAGCTATGGGTAATGTGCGGTAATCGTTTGGTCGGTATTGCCCCGTCGTCGGCGCACGGGCCGCCATCGGGTACGGCGAGCACGTCTGTATGGACATTGTCGGCGGGCTCGTCGGGCGCGGGCACACCATCGTGTCGGGGGCCGCGTATGGCATCGACGGGATGGCGCACCGCACCGCTCTCGCCAGCAACGGCCAGACCGTCGCGTACCTCGCCGGAGGTGTTGACCGGTTCTACCCCACCGGACACGACGCCCTCCTCACCCGAATCGCCACCGACGGCGTCGTCGCCTCGGAAATGGAGACAGGGCTGTCCTCCACGCACTCAGCCGCCGAGAACGAGATGAACGTTAAGCACTTCGCGCCCTCTAGCCGTCCAGCGGCACAGACTTCGCCGCCCGTTCAGGGGCGTCCTGACGCCGCGTTCACGGTTGACTGGGACGGTCCCGTAGAGGGGTCGCCTTATGGGCAGAACTTTATCCAGCTTTCACGAACTACAGGCCAGCGTAATTCCCCGTTACTCTGAGCCCATGACGACCAGACCGGATGAACAGGCTAAAGCGCGAGCTTTATGGCGCTGGACGGTGCCAGCTGCCGTGATCGCCGCCGTCTCTATTTTGTTGATCTGGGTAGCCCAATCGCTACCCACTATTTGCCCCGCAATTTACCCCGCACCGCCAAGCTGCGCTCCTGATGCACGCTCCGGTCCCGCACTTCTTAGCAGCGCATTCCTCGTTGCCCTATTTGTGGCGCTGTTGGTCACCGGCGTGGTAATTCAACCCAGACGCCGCGATAAAGCATTACGGGTCCTTTTGATCGTGCTTGTCGTGGCTGCCACCGTCGCGCCTATATGGACGCTCAACAGTTCCGGGTTCGCGCTTGGTTAGCATTCCCCTTGCGGGCATGTGTGCTGCCATTGGATCAACGCCGACGGGTATGAGCAGCGAAACCCAATGGGAAGTCGAAGCCCGCTAGGGCGTGTCTCCTAACCCAGTGGGTTGGTTTGACCTGCTGCGGATATCTCGGATAGTGGGCCCTCTTAAAATGAGGGATCACTGAAAGTAGAGATCAGCATGACCGCAGCGCGGAGAAAATTTACGCAGGAGTTCAAAGACGAGCTGTGTCGCGAGGTGATCAATACCTCCAAGCCGATCACGGACGTCGCCACCGCGTACGGCGTCGGCCCGGAGACGCTCCGGAACTGGCTGGGCAAATATCGTGAGGCTAACGGCGGCACGGAAGTGGACTTGACTGTGTCGGAACGTGCCAGGTTGAAGGAACTCGAGCGGGAAGTTCAAGAGCTGCGGGCGGAGACCGCTTTCTTGAAAAAAGCCAGCGCTTACTTCGCGCGGGAGCAGCGGTAGTGAGCAAGTACGAGTACATCGACTCCCAAAAATCTGAGTCCACCAACCACAATTCGGTGGTGAAAATGTGTCTCTGGCTGGCCGTGTCCACGTCCGGTTTCTACCACTGGGCAATCCGGCCGCAGTCCGCAACTGCGGCCCGCCGAGAGGCCCTAATCTCCCGCATTCAACACTTCTTCGAGGAGTCCGACGGCACCTACGGATACCGCCGAATCCACGCCGACCTCGCCGCGGAGCAGACCGAGTGCTCGCCCGAGCTGGTGCGGCAGCTCATGCGCCAGATCGGCCTCGTAGCCTGCCAACCACGGCCCTTCCGCATCACGACGGAGGCAGATGCCGAGGCGGCGGCGAGCATGCCCGACCTCGTCAAACGCGACTTCGCTGCCGACCGTCCCGGAGTGAAGTTCGTCGGCGATATTACATACATCCACACCTGGCAAGGATTCATCTATCTGGCCACCGTCATCGACTGCTATTCGAAGAAAGTCGTCGGGTGGTCCATCGCCGACCACATGCGCACCGAACTCGTCGCCGCCGCCCTCCGCAACGCCGCTGCGACGACCCTGATCGAGCCTGACGCGATCTGGCACTCCGACCGCGGCAGCGTCGGCGGATTCAACTGGTCGTCGCAACACCCCGACATGGAGGTGGATTATGGGACGTCCAAAAGGGTGGATGGCCGCGCAACTCGGGCGGGAGCCGATGCGGTCGCCGGGCCGGCCGCCGGCGTGGCGCCGGGAGCACCGGCAAGATTTTTGGAACCTCGTCGGGCAGGGTCTCTCGAGCGAGGACGTTGGCGAGCGGGCGGGCGTGTCGGCGCCGGTCGGGACACGGTCGTTCCGTCATACTGGCGGGATGCGAGACATCAGCAGAGTACCGCTTTCCGGGCGGTTTTTGACCATCGTCGAGCGAGAGGAGATCGCACTACTGCGGGCACAGAACGCCGGGGTTCGACAGATCGCACAGGTATCGGCCACTGATTGGGAACGCCAGTTGTCGCAGGTTATGGTGCGAGGCCGAGTTGTTCGAGCATGCCCTGTTGGTCGCTGCTGCCCCACCGCTCGACTAGCTTTCCGCTCTCAAACCGGCTGATTTGCATGCCACGAACGGCCATCGTTTTCCCGCTAGCGGCGTGGCCCATGAGTGGGCCTTGGTGGGTGCCGCTGAGGGTGTAAGCAAATGCGACGTCGGTGTCGTTTGCGACGAGGCGCTCGACTGCGATGTGCAGGTCGGGAAAAGCGGCAATCATCTCGCCGAAGAACGCTTTGTAGCCTGCGGGGCCCGGGCCTTGGCCAGGGGCAGGATCGTTGTCAACTGCGTCTTCGGCCACGAGGTCGTCGAGAAGGTCGAGTTCTCCGCTGTTGACGGCGTCACCAAACTTCTGCTGCGCAGCAATATTTGCTTCTTGACTCATGTGTTCACTCTCTTCCTAGAGATTTAGCATGGAGGGATTTGTGTGGGCCACGAGGTGACCATACCGCCATTGACGTTCCGCGTTGGGAGTGGTGAACGAATCTGAGTATGAATCCGATGCCGATGAGGACGGCCTGCGTTGCAATTTCTGGCAGTGCTGCTGTCGCGACGACGGCCCAGAGCACAGCGGTGCGAACCGTCGCCTCGATACCGTTGAAGGCGAAGAATCGGGCAAATCGGATATATCCGGATGCGGCAGGTCCTCGGAGGTCTCGGAAGACGAATCGCTCTTGGAGGAGGAAATTGCCGACGATTGTGACGGCTGCAAAGATGATTGCAGCAGCGATGTACCACACGCCGAGAGCCTGCAGTCCCGCCATGATGATCAGGTTCGCTACCGCGCCAGCTGCGCCGATGGTGGCGAAGCCGGAAACGCGACCGAAGCGGAGTGCGGCAAGTTGCGTGACGAAGCGGACCCCTTGCCGGAAGTCAGCTTTGGATACACCGGCTTGTCGTTCGCCGAAAACGAACGGTTCCTCCGCCACAGTGACCGTATTGCGAACCAGAATCTCGAGCAGTATTTTAAATCCTCGTGGCTGCAAAACTGATACATCTATGGTGGCGCGGCGTACGGCGAAAAAGCCTGTCATCGGGTCGGTGCAGTTCTGCAGCCTGACGGGGAACATCGCGCGTGTCAGGAGGTTTGCTGCGTTGGAGACGATATGGCGCGATATGCCTGCGAGCCCGCCGGATGAACCGCCGTCAAGATTCCGGGAGGCGACAACCACATCTGCGTGTTCGCTGGCGGCTGCGGCTAGCAGAATCGGAATCATCTCGGGAGGGTGCTGCAGATCACCGTCCATCACGATGCACCACTTCCCGCCGCTGGCGGCAATACCCGCGAGGACCGCGCCCGCTAAGCCGCCGATGGGTGTACTTCGGTGGATAATGCGGACGGGGAGGCGGGCGGTGTTGCCGACGTGAACTATTACCTGTGGTGTGTCGTCCGAAGAGTCATCGACGAAGATGATTTCCGCGTCATAGTTGGTTGTGGCGTCACTAATTCGTGCAACAAGCTCGGCTATGTTCGGTGCCTCATTGTAGGTGGGTATCACGATCGAAACCTTCATCAGCGGGTCATTCCCTTCCTGTCCGGGGCGAGGCGAGCATTCTTGTTCGCCGCTGGCGGGAGGCGAGGTAGAGTCGGTGGGCGGTGATGATTATCGCGAGCCACGCCAGTCCGAGGGTTACGGCCACAAGCACATCAATGAACCAGTAGTGGCCGAGGTAGACACGGCTGAGTCCGATGGTGAGTGCGAAAAGTATTGCGACGGTGCCCGTCAACACCCGCGCGCGGCGAGTTGTTTGGCGAAGCATCAGCAGGTAGGCGATCACGACTGCGTTCAGAGTGTGGCCGGATGGGAAGGATGGGAGTATTCGTACGGAGCGACCGCGCCGATCAGCGGCGGGCACGCCCGACCGATCAGGTCTTTTCCGGCGATCGTCATCGCGAGGGATTCGATCCCGGCAGCGGTGATGAGGATGGCGGGGGTCCACCATCTGCGGTGAATCGACAGGGTGAGCAGTGTCAACGGACCTGAGCACACCGCCGATGACGTTGAAGGTAATGAAACGGCGCCGCGGCATGTGCCCGATTCCGGCGGCGACGCGGCGAAGGTTCGTACCACGGGTACGAATCGTGCGACTATCACCGCAACCGGGCCAAATCGTGTGAAAAACCTTTCCGTTCGATCGATACTTTTCCGACGGGCCCGATTCGTGTCGTTCGAATATTCGAGGGCCGGTGCTGCGTCCGAGTGCGTAGTCGACCTGGTCGCCGAGTATGGCGGATATGCCGATAAGCAGAATCACCAGGCAAAGCAGCTGAGTGATCGCCCCGCTCGCAACCAGACCGGTGAAGAACAGCAGCGTATCTCCGGGAAGGAAAAACCCGATCAGGAGGCCCGTTTCGGCACACACGATGGCACACACGATAGCCAGACCCCGCACCCCCGCACCCGTGATGAGCGTCGGGGGGGGGGTCGATGAGGCCGCTGGACAAGATTGAGGAAGGGGTCATGAGTTCTATGGTTTCGGTTGGAGTATTAAGAAATCGGGAAGAATCGAAAACATCGCGACGGCACGCGCGGTTAGGGTCCGGGGTTGCCGGCCAGCGTGTATTCGTAGATGACGCTGCGGTGGGTTTCATAGTGCGCGACGGGGGTGTAGCCCAATTCGGCAAGCTGCTGTTTGTCGTAATCGTTTGGGGACTCGATCGAATATTCGATGAGCCAGACGCGGTCGACGTCAGCGAGCCGGCCAAGGTTCGCGGCTTCCGCGATGGTGTACGCCGTATCGTGCCAGGTCGGGTCAGCACTAAACGGCACCTTCAGGGTGATGTCGCGCAGCCCGATAAATCCAGCTGGATAGGTGTGGAGAGCAAGGCGCGGGCGGCGGGATGGACGGACACTTTCGTCGAAGTCCACCGCGTCCCCGGGTTTCGCGTGCGCTCCGAGCAGTGTGCTGATGTCCGCCCAGTCGCTGTGGTTCTTTGCGTACGGGGTCCGCTGCGCAAGATAAACCGGAGCCGCGGTGGCAACGATAAGGAGCACCCCGAGAGATAGCGCCCACATCCTGTTGCGGGTGAGGACCACCAGTCCGGAGGCGATGAGGATCGCGGCCGCAGGTGCGCTGTACGACAGGTACCGGGCGGTATAGACGGGAACGAGGAACTGCCCGCCAATGAGTACGACTGCTGGGACCAGCAGCCAACTTGCCGCGACCAGCTCCAGGCTCGGCATCCGCAGCCCTCCGGCGGTGACTTCGACGTTGTGTTTGTCATGACGACCTCGTCGGGCGATTACCACGGCAGCGATGCCGGCAACCAGAATCAGTGTCCACGCGATAGCTGCAAATTGGTTGCTACCGAACCACAGCGACACCAGCAACTTCCGGGAAGTCACTTCATTGCGGGACGCGAGGAAACCTATTTGGTGTCGTTCCAGCACCGCCCAGATCACCACCGGTGTCGCCAAAATAATGGCAGCAGCGGCATACAAGAACCATTTTCGGAGGAAGCCGCGCGGAGCCCGAATATTGAGCAGAATGACGGCATGTGCCAACACCAGCAGAATCAAATAAAGGAAAACATAAATACCCGTCGCGGACAGTGCTGCGTAGGCGAACCACTGCCACCGCGACGATCCGTTTCGTCGAATGATTTCGACTAGCAGCACGGTCAGCCAAGCGGCAATCGCGGCGCTGAAAGCGTATGAACGCGTCTCTTCCCCCATGTACGTTACCCGCGGAAGGATGCCGCAGACGATACCCGCGACCAGCGCGGTCCGTCTCGAGGACAAACGTGCGGTGAGATGCATGATGCCCGCGACCGCGATGCCAATGGCGATTGCGCTCGGGAAGCGGACCGAAAAAGGTGACGCACCAAAAACATTTATCCACGCGTGCAACCCGAGATAGTAGGTGCCGTGGACTGCATCCACCGTGGTCAGCATGGTGAACAAACTTGAAAGCGATCGTTGCGCGGACATGATGCTCGCTGCCTCGTCCCCCCATAACGAGGGAATCCAGGAGCCCGATAAGGACACCACCATGCTAGCCAGGGCAACTACTGCAGATATCAGCCGGTAACGGGCCGTTTGTGGTGACCCGCGCGAGGTCATCCGAATGGCCAGAGAGACCCGTTCCAATGCGCTTATCATCCGATTACATCATACGCTTCCTAAAAAATGATCAAAAATGAGCCCCACCGGGGGCCGATTCTTAGAGGCATCTGGGGGCAAGAGGTCGCGCATTGTGCCGAAAAGCAATCCCGTTGACACCCCCAGACGAAAGGTCCACTTCGTGTTAGGTCTCAAACGGTCAGCAGCAGGTGCGTAACTCGCGCACGGCGGGCGGACAGCATTTCATGCCGTCCTCTGACAAAAAAAGTGTTCATAGCGCGGGCGCTGACTCTAGCTGAAAATAGATCTGCTCGAGTGATCCATCCGCGAGGAACGCCGCCACAGTATTCGCGATCGAGTCGTGATGGCTGAGGCACCCACCACGCAAAATTCCGATGCTGGTGCATGTTTTCGTGACCTCTCACAGCACGTGTGTATTCATAAATACGGTCATCCCGAGTTCGCTGTTGAGGCGCACAGTAGTTTCGTGCAGCGTGCGGACTCCTTCCGGGTCCAACCCCGAGGTGGGCTCGTCCAGGAAAAGCACCGCCGGTGAGTGGAGCACAGCTTGCGCAATTCCGACTTTTTGACGCATGCCCTTGCTGAAAGTCCCCAGCTTCTGACTATCACGGCCCTCGAAGTGAACCGTCCCTGATTTCCTGCCGCTTTCTTTCTGGTAAAAGGATTCGGATATGCCCAAGAAACACCCAACAGAGGTTCGTGAACGAGCGGTCCGTATGACTCTTGATCGTTTGAAGGATTACCCATCGATGTGGGCGGCCTGCCGCGACCTAGCCCCCAAGCTCAACATCGGCGCCGAGACGCTCCGAAAATGGGTCACCCAGGCGCAGGCCGACGCCGGCGAACGCACCGGGCCCACGACCGAGGAGCTCGAGGAAATCAAACGCCTCAAGCGCCAGAACCGTGACCTCCGCGAGACGAACGACATCTTCAAAGCGGCAGCGTCTTTCTTCACGAGGGAGCTCGACCCTCGCAACCGTCTATAGTCGCTTTCATCGTCCAGATGAAGGCGAACGGCCATGGAGTCGAGTTGACGTGCGGCGTCCTGCGCGAGCAGGGCGTCACGGTCACTTCACGGTCATTTCGGGCATGGAAGACTCGCGCCGACGCGGCCCGAGTTCAGAGCGACGCGGCACTCGTCGACCGGCTGAAAGCCTTGAAAGTGAGAGATGTGTACGGGCGTCAGCAGCCCGAGATTCTCTACGGGCGACGGAAGATGACGGCGTGACTCCGCCGGGGCGAGTTCACTGACGTCTCCAAGCACACGGTCGACCGGTTGATGCGTCTCGAGGGCATGAACGGCCTCATCCGGGGCCGGAAGCCCCGGGCGTCGGCGGCGACGGGCAAGGAGTCAGCGCGAGCCCCTGACTTACTCAAACGCAACTTCAGTGCGCCCCGCCCAAACCACTCCTGGGTCACGGACTTCACGTATGTCCCAACCTGGGGCGGCTTCGTCTACGTGGCCTTCGCGATCGACTTGTACTCTCGTGCGATCGTGGGCTGGCATGCGTCAACGGTCAAAGACACACCGTTCGTTGAGGTCTGTTTGAATATGGCGCTCTGGCGTCGCGACCATGCCGGCCACGCCGTACGGCCCGGTTTGATACATCACAGCGATGCCGGATCTCAATACACATCGATTAAATTCACCGAGACTGTCGCTCTGGAAGGCCTCGTCGCCTCGATCGGAACCATCGGAGACGCCTACGATAACGCGGCCGCGGAGACGGTCATGGGGCTTTACAAGAACGAGGCCGCGGCGAAGAACTCACCCTTCGTGACGGGACCGTTGAAGACCCTCGCAGACGTTGAGAAATTCACCTTCGACTGGCTGGACTGGTACAACAATCGGCGCCTGCACAGCGCACTCGGGAACATGCCGCCCGAAGAATATGAACGCAACTACTACGCTGAAACAAACGGCCCGATAAATATCGAAGCCGCCAACAAAACGGCGGCATGAAACCCGGGACGGTTCACTTTTCTTCAGCAAGCGTTGATGAAAACCGCCCGCAGATCACCATAAATGGAGGACTCGGTGGAGACCCGTGGTGGCGTTGCCGAACCGCGGCTCACAGGTCTCCTACGGATACGGCGGATTCCAACATTTCTATTGCTCGCTCGGTGGTAAGCACTACCCCGGCGATGTAGTTGAAGTTGGTAAGGGCGGCCGCATACCCGTCGCCGAGTTCAGGGTGCCGTGCAGCGGCGGTCGCGTCGGCAACGACGGCCACGTCAAATCCCTGTTCCAACAGCTCGCGTAGGTGGCTTTCGATGCACAGGTTTGCTGACATTCCTGCGAGCACAACCTTGCTGATTCCGCGTTTACGCAGCTGGAGCACGAGGTCGTTCTGCTCGGGCCCGTAGATCTTGTGCGGGCTACACACTACCGTCTTGCCGTCTTGCAGGAACGGTTTGTAGCGCTCTAACCAGTCAGCACCCGAGCCAGAAAATCCGTCAAGATCCAAGGGCCCCGGCCGATCGAACATACCGATCTCGTGCATCATCTTTTCCAAGGTTCCGCCGAATTCCCACTGGTGATCGTGGGGAAAATAGTAATGCGGAGACACGAAAACCTCATACCCCGAGGCTTTGGCACTCACGAGCAACTGCTCAATGTGCTCGACGGTGTTATTCTCTTCGACACTCTTACCGACCAGCTCCCAAGTAACACCGGCGGGGCTAAGAAAATCGTTTTGTGGGTCCGTCAGCACGAGCGCTGTAGTGGATGTATCAAACAACATAAACATTCTCCTTCATCAAGGTCACGAGCAATACTGCGGTACGCTCACTGAGCTGACAGCTCAGGCGTAACGGCCGATCCGCACCAGTGGATTCGTCCGTCGCCCAGCCAGGCTGCGCCATTCTCGATGACATCTTCACTAGGCCGTCCAGTGACGGGACTGCCCCGAAAGGCCCGAACGGGTACGAGGGACAACCCCTCCCAGCCGATGAACGGTTCCGCCACGGCGCTGGCGGTAGAGCCAACCGCGATGCCGCCGTCCATTCCATCGATCGTACAAGTAGCACGATTGTTAGGTCGTTTGCGGAGGAAGGCTCTGGTGAGTACTCACCGCCAGACGGTTCCACACGTTGATCGCGGCGATGGCCATCAACAGCTGCACAATTTCCCTCTCCTCGAATGATTCCCTCACCTGCCCCCACAACGAGTCCGACACACCGCCGTTTCCGATGAGTGTCACCGCCTCAGTGAGTGCTATGGCGGCACGTTCGCGTTCGGAGTACACGTTCGGCGCTTCTTCCCATCCAGCTAACACATCGAGGCGACGCTGATCGATGCCCGCCGCTCGAGCTTCACGCCCGTGCATGTCCAGGCAGTACGCACAACCATTGATCTGCGACGCACGAATTTTCACCAGCGTTAACAAGGCTTCACCCAAGCTTCCCGCGTGGATGTACTTCTCAAGGGCAACCATCGGTTTATAGGCCTCAGGATCGACATCCGTGACTAAGAGGCGCTGCTCAAATGACATTGTCGTTATCTTTCTGTCTGTGTTTGCGGTACGTGTACTTCGAGTGGCTCCTACTGCGTATGTCGCTCGATGAAGTCATCGATCAAATGCACGACGGTGTCCAGCTGTTCATCCAAGGCGAAGTGCCCGGTGTCGAGCAGGTGCAGTTCAGCGGAGGGAAGATCATCGAGGTACG